>JAYTJI010000464.1:0-3866 GCA_043731245.1 Methylococcaceae bacterium
TACCCGTTTATTATGTCCTTTTTTTAGTAGTTGCTTTTCGTACCTTTACCGCCAAGGACAAACAGCCACTGCCAAAAGACTGGCGCATACCGGTTTTTATTTTGCTTTGGATATATTTCGCGATTACCTCAGCACAAGCCTATTATCCTGACCTCGCCTGGCAAAAATACTGGTTTGTAACAAAAATATATTTGCCGTTTTATTTCACTTTAGTGCTTATCAATACACGCTACAAGCTATATTGTTTAGTTGTTGCTATAGGCGCGTCTATTGGTTTTGTAGCAGTAAAAGGCGGTATTTTCGCAATTTTACATGGCTTCAATTTTCGTATTTACGGTCCGCCGGGTACGCAGTTCGAGGAAAACAACGCGTTTGCGGTGGCTGCACTAATTTCTGTCCCGCTATTATTAATTTGGCAAAAGGAAACTCAGAATAAGTGGTTTAAAAAAGGTATTTTATTATCCATGCCAATTATTTATGCTGCATCTCTGTGCTCCTGGTCTCGTGGCGCTTTGCTTACTATGGTTGTGCTCACATTTATGTTAATTTTTAAAAGTAAACGCAAATATCTTGCCATTCCACTGGTTTTTATAGGCGCTTTTGCTGTTAAGGATTACTTACCCAAGGAATGGTTTGGTCGGATGAATACCCTGGAAACTTATCAGCAAGACGCTTCAGCACAGGGTAGGCTTCAAGCTTGGGCGGACGGCTGGAATCATACCGTTGAACATCCCTTTGCAGGTGCCGGATTTGAAGGTTGGCGTTTTGTAACTGAGCGTGACTGGCATAGCGCTTACGTTGAAATGTTTTCAGAACACGGTTTTATTGCTTTTGGACTTTGGCTGTCTTTGATAATAGGCACACTAATAAGCCTAACAAGCTTACCAAAAAAAACACGCCATATTGAAGGTATGGAATGGGTCGCTAATTATTGTTTTATGCTCCGGGCTTCGCTGATTTGTTATATGGTAGGGACTGCTTTTTTGGGGCTTTCTTATTGGGATTTACTTTATCATTTAATTTTTATTGCTGTCTTGGTCAAAAAATTCGCCTTGGAAGAATTGGCAGCCAGACAACTAGCAACCGCCACAAAGCCTCGCTGGGCTATGAGACTGAGTCATTGAGTGGGCGTCGAATCGCCCCCAATTTTTTCAGATCTGTGCCGAAAGTAAAGGTGGGTATCATTTGCTGGCCATAATTTCCACTGATTACCGGCCTCGTTGTCCATATTGATATTTAAATTTACGCTTTAACAAGCCAGCCGGGTCATCGGGGATTCTTTTAAGCCATTGCTCATTGGCTTGTTGTTGTTCATCGGTAGGCTGTATGGTGGCAGGTGTTTCTTGGGGTTGTTTCTTGCCTTTGTCTTCCTTCTTCTGCTCAGCTTGTTGAGTTTTATCGGTATCCGGCTTTTTGTCTTCCGGTTTATTTTGTTGGTCTTTATTTTCAGGAGACGCCTGTTCATCGGCTTGTTGCTGCTGAGATTTTTTCTCTTCAGACTGTTCGGGTTTTTGTTCGGAGGCTTTCTGTTCATCAGATTGTTCTGATTTGTCACCCTCTTTTTTTTGCTGAGAATCCTCTTTGGACTGTTGTTGCTTATCGTCCTGTTTTTTATCCTGCTGCTGTTTTTGTTTTTCCAGTTCTTTTTCTACAAGGGCTTTGTTATATTTGGCGTCGCTGTCATCAGGATTTATAGACAGTGCTTTTTCGTAGGCTTTCATAGATTGCTCTAGCTGACCCGATTGTGCCAATGCGTTGCCCTGATTATAAGCACCCTGCGCGGTCTGATTGTTTTTCAGGTTTTCCAGCGCCTTGTCATACTCGCCTTTTTTATAGTGTGCCGCCGCTTTCCAGTCAGGGTTTTCGAATAATTTTGCCGCTTGCTCAAATTGTTTGTTGTTGTAAGCCTGTTGCGCCTGTTGATCTTTGCTTTGCCATAAATCCTGCCATTCAAAGGCATAACTGTTTTTAGGCAGCGGTAATAGCAGTAACAAAGCAAAACATAACAAGCCTTTTCTGAAGCTTAATGCCGCCAGCGGTAAAGCCAGCAATAAAAACCAAGGCCCCTTGTCTTCCCACTGATCCAGCGTTAAGTTTTTATTTTCTTTGCCTTGCTCTTGTACTGGCTGGTCTGTGCTTAATACTAAGGCTTGAATATCGGCGTCATTTGCCGTTATGGTTTGATAAACCCCCTTGCCTGTCTGAGTCAGCTTTGCCAAATCACCGGCATTTAATTTAGGGATCACAATAGAGCCTTGTTCATCTTTCAAAAAACCTCCCTCAGGCAGAGCTATCGGTGCGCCATCAGCTGTTCCCACACCCAATATTGATAATGTGTAGCTATCGAGCGCTTTTGCTGCGGCCAGTGTTTTATCTAAATTAACGCCGTCGGTCACCAGTAGTATTTGGCCTTTTTGCAGGCCAGCCTGCTTGAACAATTCAACGGCTTTTTCCAGCACAAGCTCTGCATTGCTACCCTCGCTGGGCATAATGTCGGTAGTGAGTGCAGCTAACTGACTGTCTATGGTTTCGGTATCATCGGTCAGCGGCGTGACGGTAAACGCATCTCCGGCATAAACCAGCAATGCGGTTTGACCGTCTTTGCGCTGCTTTAGAATGTCGGCAATTTTGTAGCGTGCGCGGATCAATCGACTGGGTTTAATATCCTCTGCATCCATGGAGCGCGACAAATCCAGAGCAATCACTAGCGCCGATTCATTCCTGAATACGGGTGACGGCAAGCGTTGCCAGGTGGGGCCAGCCAACGCAGTAATGACCAAAAGGGAAGCGATAGCCCCAGTTGTTAACAACCAACGACTTTGGTTTACTGTCTTGTCCTGCAATAAATACGGCAATAATTGCGCATCGCACACCGCCGACCAGTTGCCCTGACGGAGTTTGTTTCTTAACATTAAAATGACGATCACAACGTAGGGAATGATAGCCAGTAACCAGTAAGGCCGGATAAAGTGAAATTCAGCCAGGTTCATGACAACCTCACGCGGGACAAGCAGATAAAGGCGACCAGACCCAGTGCCAGTGACAACGGCCAGTAATATAGTTCACTACGTGGCCTGAAGTATTGTTTGTCTTTTTCTACGGGTTCAAGCGTATCCAGTAGCATATAGATATTATTCAGTTCATCGGCATTTCTGGCACGGAAATAGCGGCCACCGGTACTTTCAGCAACCTTCACCAAGGTATTTTCATCCAAATCACGCGAGGGATTAACTTTGCGGTTACCGAAAAAACTGCGTACTATCATTTCATCGGCACCTATGCCGATGGTATAAATTTTTAATTGGTTGGCTGCGGCCAATTCAGCTGCTTTTAGGGGCGAGACTTCGCCAGCTGTATTTGCACCATCGGTCAACAGAATCAAAACACGGCTATTGGCGGGTTGGTTTTTAAGGCGTTTAACTGCCAAACCGATAGCGTCACCTATCGCCGTATTGTCGCCCGCAAGACCGATAGCGGATTCATCTAACAAGGTCTGCACGGTTTTTCTATCAAACGTTAAAGGTGTTTGTAAATAAGCTTGAGTGCCGAATAATATTAACCCGACCCTGTCCCCGACACGCCGGTTAATAAAATCGCTAGCCACCCATTTGATTGCAGTCAGCCGATCCACCGGTTGCTTATTAATGATAAAATCCTGCTCTTCCATACTGGCCGATAAATCTACGGCTAACATCAAATCCCGCCCGCTTACGGCCTGTTCAATCGGTTCGCCCAGCCATTGCGGGCGGGTGCAGGCTATGACCAATAGAAACCAGGCGATTGCTGCCAGCAATAACGGCCATTGTTGGGATTGGGAAACCGCTTGTGTTTGGCCTACAGAAAAATCATCCAGAAACGGGACTTTT
>JAYTJI010000465.1:0-2190 GCA_043731245.1 Methylococcaceae bacterium
CTGGAACACGAAGCTATTCCCCCACTGAGAGATGCTATTGCTTATTGCGAAGAGGTTAAAGATTATATCTCCAGAGAAATTTTTGAACATATTCTTGAAAATGAAGAAGAACATGTGGATTGGTTGGAAACTCAGCTTGAATTGATTGAACAAATAGGTCTACAGAATTATTTGCAATCGCAAATGTGATCAGCGTCATTCCACTATTTTCGATATTTTAATTTTTTATAGCCGACAACCCTACTAATTTTAAGTATAATTGCTTCTTTTTTGCTCTGGATTTACGTTCCAGTTCGCAACGAGGAAGTAACATGACCCAAATAGTAGTTTGCGCTTTATACAAATTTGTTACTCTGGAAGATTTCCAGACCCTGCGTCAGCCTTTACATAATGTGCTTGAAGCTAATCAGGTACGCGGCACATTGCTACTGGCCTGCGAAGGCATTAATGGCACGATAGCCGGATCACGCGAGGCCATAGATAACGTATTAGACTGGTTGCGTAGCGACCCGCGTCTGGCTGACATAGACTACAAAGAATCATTCACCGATAGTCTTCCTTTCAACCGCGCCAAAGTTAAACTCAAGAAAGAGATAGTGACTTTGGGTGTAGAAGGCATTGACCCTAAACGTGTAGTGGGCACCTACGTTAGTCCCAAGGACTGGAACAAGCTAATTTCTGATCCCGATGTTATTCTGGTAGACACGCGCAATGACTATGAATTTAAAGTAGGCACGTTTAAAAACGCCATTAACCCGAATACCGAAAGCTTTCGCGAGTTCCCCCGCTATGTTAAGGACAACCTCCACCCCGAAAAACACAAAAAAATCGCCATGTTTTGCACGGGTGGAATTCGCTGTGAAAAGTCTACCGCTTTTTTAAAAGAACAGGGTTTTGACGAGGTTTATCACCTTAAAGGGGGTATTTTAAAATATCTGGAAGAAGTGCCTGCGACAGAAACCCTATGGGAAGGCGAATGCTTTGTTTTTGATGAACGGGTAACCGTTAATCTGCAATTAGAAAAAGGCAACTACGATCAGTGTAATGCCTGCCGCTTACCGATTACAGAAGCCGACAAGGCCAGCGATAAATACCAGCAAGGCGTTAGCTGTCCACATTGTTATGATAAAGTCACAGATACCCAGAAATCACGTTTTATGGAGCGTGAAAAACAAATGGAGTTAGCCAGACAACGTGGCGAAGCACATATTGGCGCAGATGCCGCCAAGTCGCTTAGCGCCAAACGTGAGACCAAGTTACAACGACAACAAAATTTGCAAGCACAAGCGCAACAATAACGTCGTAATGAAGGCACAATTAGGCCAAAAAGCGCCATTATTATCGTTGTCTGATTGGATTCAAGGCGAACCTTTAAATTTTGATCAGTTGTCAGGTCGCGTTGTACTGGTTGAAGTATTTCAAGTGAACTGTCCGGGTTGTTTTTTATACGCTTTGCCGCAAGCGGTAGATTTGTATCAGCGCTATTCAGATCACGGGTTATCTGTATTGGGTGTAGCGACGGCGTTTGAGGATTTTGATAAAAACAACCTGGAAAACTTAACCCAGTTGATTAAAAACGGGGATGTTGTCGGTGAAACACTACGCGTGCTGAACCAGCAAGGAAAATTAATAGCCGGTCGCGTACCCTTCCGTATTCCTTTTCCAGTAGCGATGGATCGCTTGCAAAAACGTCAAACTGACGCAACTCAAGATGACATCGAAAGCTTTATCCATCAACGTATCCCCGACTTTGAGCAGCAGCCGGAAATTTATCAACAAAAAATTCGGCTGCAAGTGCAACATTATTTTCAATCACTCACCTATCACGCGGAAACGTTTGAGCTTTTTGAGTTAAAAGGCACCCCCTCGCATATTCTGGTGGATAAACAAGGTTTGTTAAGGGATTGTACGTTTGGCACTCATCCTGATCTGGAAGCGCGTATATTGGAATTGTTGCAAGAATAATCAAGCCACCATGCCACTTGTAAATGGCCTCATCTTGAGAAATTTTGGCTATAGCCTGTATAGTACATAGCTGATTTACCATCAGCTTTAGGCATACGTGTTTCTTGTTTAATCTGTGTTCAGGTTATAATCTGAAGTTTCCCAGTTTTTGTGCGCGTGACGTATAGAGGGAAACCAATTAAAGTGGGGTTTGCTGTAAATTACGCAAACCCTGCATTAAATCTC
>JAYTJI010000466.1:0-1005 GCA_043731245.1 Methylococcaceae bacterium
TCAACAGAGGCAACGCTCAATGATAAAGACTCCCTTAGCGACAGTGTCCAATCTGATCGCCCCTAATGTTGATGTGACGCTTAACTTTATTAGTTAGGCTTTTGCATTCTTGTCTCATAGTATTATAAATATTCATTCCCTATAATCCGTCTCTATGTCGAAATTAACTTTTGGTTATCGTTCTAATCGCATCCTACAATTTTTTGTGGCAATTATTGGAATAGCAGCCACACTGGCAATGTACAAATCCATAAAATCCACAGAACCCTTCGAGGACAAAGCTTTAGAAATGGCTCTTGAGGAGAAGCAGCGTGGACTTATGGCGTTCGCATGGAGCGATTTATCCTCTCCGATTGGGGTGCCATTGGCACCAGGTGATGAGTTTTATCGACAGTTGAGTGCGGGGGTTTCAAGCTCAGATGAAGCCGCAGGTGTACTCATTGGAAGAGGTATTTATAATGCGGCGAGTCAGTTTGTGCATAAATCGGATGTTTTAGCTAAACGTATCACCCATGTAGGGGAGCATGAAGGAGGTTATAACATCTTCGCTGGCCCTGGCAATCATCGCTACGGTGCAAGTTGGTTTGAAAATATCGAATGGTGTATTCGTTTGCGTTATGCGCCAGGGCAGGAAAATGCTTTTGCTTATAGTATCTGGGAGCTAAGCGGGGAAGCATTTGCTACCGAGTTAGGGTTGCCGCGCAGAATGTACGACGATAAGTACAAATACACCGACCCGAAACATTGGCAAGGCTTACTGATTCCAATAAGCACTCAGTGGTCTGGTAGTGAAAAATACAAACTACAAACTCCTCATCACCGGATATGGCAAATTGAGCCGCATTCCTCGATATGTGGTGTTGCACCATCATCGATGCAACGTTAAGCCTTTGGCGAGTATTGCCGAGCCTAACGAATAAGGTTAGATCGTGCGTAGCCACGATCTGAACCGGTTGTTGGACAAGCCCGGTTCAACGAATAAGGTTGGACAAGCCCGGTTCAAGG
>JAYTJI010000467.1:0-4351 GCA_043731245.1 Methylococcaceae bacterium
GCCTAACGAATAAGGTTAGATTGTGTGAGCGATAGCGAACCACAATCTGAACCGGTTGTTGGACAAGCTCGGCCTGCTCGCAACGGAGGACGTAAAACAAAGACTTGACAATGTGTGGCCGACAGGGTATTAAGAAAATATCTTTTTTGCGGAGGGTTTCTAAGGAAAACAACGAGTTGGGGTTTATGCATTTATGTGTGTTTTCCAGGCTAGGGAGTTTACCGCGAAGCCTTTGGTTTAGACAAGATGTAAATTATGGTATCTACCTTAAAAGGCAGAGTAAAGCATGTATGGAGCCGCGACTAAAGTCGCGGCTCCATACGCTCTGAAATTTAAAGCAGATACAATTAATGGTTTTATCGAGTGATTGTTCGAAGGGGATTCTCCGCGATAGCGGCTTCGTCCAACCTGTCGTTCAAGCGGGACTGCGCGAATAAACCCTCGCGCAGCCCCTTAACTTTACCCCAATTATCCTTATCCTTGAATATCTTTACCGCAATATCTACATAGAATTGCTTCTTTTTTTATAGACTCTGCACAATAGGGGCATATTTTATTATCTGAAACATCAGCATTTTTTCCCAGAAGATGAAAGTCTATTTCACGTAACCGCTGTGTTAATTCGTAAAGATAATCAATGATTTTGGAGAAACCAAAAAGTGTTAACCCGCTAACAAGACCGCTGAGAGAAAACAACCAGCCTAAGTTTTCGTAAAAACCTACTATTAATGAGGCCACTATAACTAAAAAAGCAATGATTGACAGTATTGTTACTATAGCTGGCTCCTCAGTATCTATGTCATAAATATGAGTTTTCTTATCATCACAGGATACAAACACCCAACGGCCTTTAACTTCAGCAGACTTTACGCCAGGGAAAAGAGTAGTTTGTTTCAACGAACCATTACTTGCATCAATTAGCTTAACAGTTTGACCATCAATATTTGCCACAAATGTTTTCTTTTCCATCGTTGATATCCTCTGTACAAGACGTAAGGCAGTAAAGCATAACGCAGAGCTAAGCGGCGGGCTGCGCGCTTTTTGCGCAGCTCCGCTTGAGCGTTGAGTTAGCAGGTTTTGCGTAACTGAATAAACTCTTCATCCGTAATCTCGCGTTCTTCGTAGTCAAATTGATCGTCAATATTTAGGGGGAAGACATTTACAACCCTATGTTTTGGTCCTACATGTAAAGCATTTGGAATGAAGATATGCTTGACTAGCGGCTTGTCTTCCCATTGTTTCTTAATATACATTTCGCCAGGAACGCAAAAATACCAAGGTTGAACTCCAAAGGCAGAAAACTGAATGCTAACAATATCTTGAATTAAATGAATCGCTTCAAGAGCCAACTCCTTGTCGTTATGGTCAATATCTTGGTTGAAATGGATGGCTCTATCTCTTTTTTCTTTGAGTTCCCGAAATTTTTTAGCGGCGCCTGGAAGTAGTTCTTCCCATGATTCCAGTGCGTCTATTGCTGTAGGCCAGTAGTCAAATGAATTCTTACGATATATTTTTTTGTATTCTGGTGCATCCTTATGATAATCCCTAAGCAACAAAACCATATGATTTAATATTCTTTCGCCGAGCGCACATGCACCCGTTAGAGCAGGGTAGTAACTTCCAATTACGTAAGAGTTTCTTATTTGTTCTAGGAATTTGTTGTGAAATGCAGCTACAGAAAATGGTTTATAGTTGATGCTCTGAAAATTATTAACCTTAAGCTCTAGGTTCCGTTCCCCGTACTGCTGAGAAAGACCCAGAATAGTTTTTTTCCGATTCTCAATATGTTGCGCTTTTATTTTTTCTTCCCAGTGCTCCTGTATGGGTTCGAGGCTGTGGGCACGAGAATCAAAATCGAAAGAAAAAATACGGTAACGCCTCATATTATCCTTTTACCTGCTAACGTAAAGCTAAGGGGCGTGCCGTTCACGGACGGTGAAAGAAGCCCCAAAGCTTGATAAATTATAAAACTTTAAAACCGCCACGAAACGGCACGTCCCTTTGAGCGCCATGTTAGGCATTGAATTTTAAGAATTTACGATAGCTTATATAGCAGAATGCGTTTTTCTGCGTTTAGAAAACCACTCAAATAAACACCATATACTAGTTAAAGTATACGTATACGGAGCAGCAATTAAGATAGTGCTAATTTTCCCTTTAGTAGAGAAAAAAGCTAAGGCAAACAATAATGTAAGAAAAAGAAGCCGACCATCCCGTCGGAGCAATGATAATACTATTGCCGTGGGTACAACAAAAATAATTGATGGCAGCAATACGAACAAAGACAACATAGCAGCAACAGCGCTAAGCCCCTCTGAATATCCGTAAACCGCCTTATAGAGATCAAGAAATCCTGCTAGCGCAAACTCAATCCCTAAAACTGAGTGTGCCCCAAACGCTATATCGTAAGAGAGCAAGTGTTTTTCAGTCGCCATAATATTCCTTTGCCTAACGTAATATATACGACATCAATTGTCGCATAATAATTGCAATCGGTCGTATGATCATATTTACACAAATAACCTTTTGTTTATGTTGACTTAAAATAAATTAACGCGACATATAGTGAAAACAAATACGACGCCAGCGTAAATTAAGAATACTTGGATAAAGTCCGCGCCAAGATTCTCTTTAATTTAGTATAGCTTGAGTTCTGAGAATATCTATCTTTCGTGGATTAAGCACATTTGATGCTACGGCAACTTACATTCAGATGGCATGGGCGAGGCTGAATTAGAGTCGTTTGTAACTTATCTGGCCACGCAACGCTATACAAAAACTTAGCGCTCTTAGTAGTGAAAATAACATCAAACAGTCAGTTTTTAATCGTGTTTTTTGATGTGGTAGATCTCATAGCTACAGCGCAACGTCAGCTTGCCATTATTATTTTTGAACTTGCGGCAAACTCTGATGGATTTGAAACATCTCTTCGGATAGCTTTGAAATATTCGTGGTCTGGTAACCGGTCAAATCGGTATGGATAGTGTCGTTCATAACCTCAGTCCATTTCTTCGGGAGCGCCTTGGCTCCCAGCATCATGCCCATGATTGATCCTACCGTCGCACCGTTGCAGTCTGTGTCAAAACAGGCGAGTACCGTTCGGGTGATGGCCTTTTCGTAATCGCCTTCGCCATACAACAAGCCCATTGCGACAATCTGCGCGTTGACAATGCTGTGGCACCAGTGATGCGCCAGGGTTTCGTCCCAGCGCTGGTGGATGTATTGCACTGTTTCAGCGTAGGAGTGACCGGCTGCGTGTCGATTCAGTATCGCTGTTATGGCTTCGAAAAGTCGGCTTTTTTCGGGAATTTCGGTGAGTCCGATTTCGATGATGCGCCGTGTGTCGGTTTGATTCATGGCTACCGCCAGCATTGCAGCTACCCACATCGAACCGTAGATACCGTTTTTTACATGGGAAATGCTGGCGTCTCGCCAAGCCAGTTCTGCCGCCAGTTCAGGTTGGCCTAAGGCGACGTAGCCAAAAAAATCCGCCCGTATTCGTGCGCCTATCCATTCCCGGTAAGGATTGCGGATGACAGCAGAATCCGGTGGTTCGATGTGGTTTGTGAAATTTCGGTAGGCTACGCGTTCCGCCGTACAAGTGCGTAGAAGAGGAATGTTTTCCAACCAAAAGTCGGCCATATCCGACGGTGTAAAGTTGATGCCTTTCCGTTTGAGCAGTGCCATTGCCATGACTGTATAATTGGTATCATCATCCGCCGGCATACTGGCGGTATCTCTATATGACCAGGGGCTTTGCCAGCCAAAATTTGCACAGTCCGCTTCGGTAAGTCCTGGTAGCCGCCAGATATAATCCGGTATCTCTTCATAACCGAAATGCTCAAGAAGCTGTCGTAATCTTGGGCTGAGCACTCCTTCAATAGGTTTGCCCAGCAGGCAACCCGCGCACCGTCCTAGCCAGGCACCAGCAATATGATCTCGCCGCAGGGCTTCCGGTCCGGTAAGAGGTAGCACGCGTGGCCCTATTGCCCGCTGGGTTTTTATAGTCTCCAGATCGGATGGCTCGACATAGGGATAGTCCGGGCGCATGGGCAAGAGACGGGTTTTATCCAATAGCGCGTTCATGGCTTTTTGGAACTGCGCATCTTCAGGTAGATCTTCGGCAAGAAGGCTAACGAATTCTGATTCGACCGTACTCGTATCACGACCTTCATCGGCCAGTTGTTGGCGCTCAGTTCTTAGATCGTCTTTATTCCACCATAACCATAAATACTTCATAAGCTTCAGTTTTCCTATTTAGTGCCTGAACGGAAACGCTGAAGACCATATAAATAGAGCCTTACAGGCAAAATAATGAATCGAAGATTTACAAAAATTCAGAAGAAATGAT
>JAYTJI010000468.1:0-4042 GCA_043731245.1 Methylococcaceae bacterium
CCTTCATTTAACCTGTCGCTGACTTTATCGACATGCTCATCTGAAATTTGTGAGATATGAACCAGGCCGTCTTTACCGGGAAGAATCGTAACAAAAGCGCCAAAATCCATTAGTCTGGCAACTTTACCTTCGTAAATCTTGCCCACTTCAACTTCAGCGGTAATTTCTTCAATAAGACGACGAGCTTCTTCACCCGCTGCTTTATCAACAGAAGCTACTTTAACGATGCCGTCATCGGTTAAATCAACGCTGGCGCCGGTTTGTTCGGTGATGCTGCGTATAGTTGCGCCGCCTTTGCCGATAACTTCACGAATTTTGCTAGGGTCAATTTTGAAAGTAATAATACGCGGTGCAAAATCAGACATTTCCTCGCGTGTGCTCGACAAAGCCTTATTCATTTCACCCAGAATATGCAAACGACCTTGTTTTGCTTGTTCCAACGCAGTTTTCATGATTTCTGCAGTAATGCCATCAATTTTGATGTCCATTTGCAGCGCAGTAATCCCGTCTATGGAACCTGCCACTTTAAAATCCATATCGCCCAGATGATCTTCATCACCCATGATGTCAGACAAAACCGCGAAGTTGTCGCCTTCTTTAATCAAGCCCATTGCGATACCCGCAACCGGTGATTTAATCGGCACACCCGCATCCATTAATGCCAAGCTGCTACCGCATACAGAAGCCATTGAGCTTGAACCATTGGATTCAGTAATTTCAGAAACGACGCGAATGGTATAGGGGAATTCTTCCATATTAGGCAACACAGCAGCAACGCCACGTTTTGCTAAACGTCCATGCCCTATTTCGCGACGTTTTGGTGAACCGACAAAGCCTGTTTCACCAACACTGTAGGGAGGGAAATTGTAATGCAACATGAACGGTTCTTTATACTCACCCGCTAAGGCATCAATAATTTGCGCATCACGCGCAGTACCCAATGTTGCTACCACCAACGCCTGAGTTTCACCCCGTGTAAACAAGGCAGAACCGTGAGTTCTGGGCAGTACACCTGTTCTGATAGTGATGGGCCTGATCTTGTCCAGCGCACGACCGTCAATACGTTTGCTTTCGTTAAGAATGGCGTTGCGCACAATACGATATTCCAGGTGTTCGATAATCGTGCGTATATCTTTTTCTGCATAATCACCATTGGTCGTCAGTTTTTCAATAACGGCATTTCTAATCGCTTTTAACTGCTCTTGTCTAACCAGCTTTTCAGCAACTTGATAGGCTGATTTAACACCCGCTTCAATCTCTTCTGTAACTAACCTGACTAATTCTGCATTGGCTTCAGGCGCTACCCACTCAACCACACCCGTGCCTGCGGCTTGCGCAAATTCATTAATGGCATTAATGGCGACCTGCATTTTCTCATGACCAAATAAAACAGCGCCCAGCATAATTTCTTCAGAGAGTCCAATCGCTTCAGATTCAACCATCAATACCGCATGTGCAGTACCGGCTACAACCAAAGTTAATTGGGATTCTTTTAAAACAGCAGGCGTTGGGTTTATTAAATAAACCCCGTCTTTATAACCCACACAAGCCGCACCTATGGGGCCATTGAAAGGCAATCCTGAAACGGCCAATGCAGCAGAAGCACCTAAAAGGGCAGGAATTTCAGGGTCAACTTCCGGATTCAAAGAAATCACAGTAGCAATAATCTGAACTTCGTTAGTATAGCCTTCAGGAAATAGTGGGCGTATGGGCCGGTCAATCAATCGGGACGTCAAAGTCTCTTGTTCGCTTGGACGCCCTTCCCTTTTAAAAAAGCCGCCGGGTATTTTGCCCGCCGCATAAGCTTTTTCCTGATAATTAACAGTTAATGGAAAAAAATCGCCACCATTAGCTTCTTTTTTGCCAACGACAGTGACCAGCAGTGATGTACCATCTACATCAATTATGACAGCACCGTCTGCTTGACGTGCTATTTCACCAGTTTCTAGCGTAACGAGTTTATCGCCGTACTGAAATTCTTTCCTGATAGGATTCACTATAGGGTTCCTTTGCGTAGAGATTATTTACAGAGACCTTGCATTGCAAGGTCTCGTGTGTACTGTTTCTTATTGGCTTTTACTCGAATCATTGCAATCCGTACACAATGATTGGGCAGGGAGTTTTTACTTACGTAAACCCAGTCGCTCAATCAATGAGCGATAACGGTTGCTGTCTTTATTTTTCAGATAATCCAGCAATTTACGGCGCTGATTAACCATACGCAACAAACCACGGCGGGAATGGTTGTCTTTTTTGTGGGCAGCAAAATGCGGTGTTAAATGGAGGATGTGCGCGGTCAACAGAGCAACCTGTACTTCAGGTGATCCGGTATCGGTTTCTGACTGGCGATAAGCTTCGACAACCGCTTTTTTTTGTTCTGCAGTAAATGGCATTTATAATCCCTAAGATTAAAATTAAAGTTAAAGCTGTCTAATGACGGCTCTTTTAGTACACTGATTTCCACGTTAGGGTGTAGAAATCAATATTTATTGTAGAGAGGCACTTTATTACTTCCCTGGATTTCACAGGCGCGAGTGTCGCGTCCCTACTGATTGTTCATATTAAACAACTTTTTCGGGGCTATTTTACCATCCATTAGCATTTCTCCCAAGCCCAAAAAAATAGCATCATGATACATTCGCACTGTACCTTGCCACACTTTCAAGCTGGAATCTGCGGCTAAATTGATAGCTTGACCGTATTTTATGGCGATGGCTTGTTCATCAGACAAATGGACGGAAGGGTGTGCCTCCAGAGGTTTATCTACATTAATCAACTGTCGATACAAATCTTCTTCACTCATAGCTGTCAACTGCCCGATGGTTTTTGCCTGCTCAATACTAAACAACCCAGCTGCCAATCGACGCAATACCTGCACCGTTCCGCCACAACCCAGGTTATGGCCAATATCTTCAGCCAGCGACCGTATATAAGTACCTTTTGAACAGAATACCTCCAAGGTTAACCGATCCTTAAAAAAATCCAGTAACTTAAGCTCGAATATTTTGATTACTCTGGCTTTGCGCTCCACGGTTTTACCTTCGCGTGCCAATTCATAGAGTTTCCTACCATTATGCTTTAACGCCGAATACATGGGAGGAATCTGCTTGATTTCACCAATAAACTGTTGCAAGCAGGTTTGCACCTGTTCAATGGACAAATCAGGCACAGGCTTGGTTTCGATAACAACGCCTTCCGCATCACCAGTATCCGTCATAACGCCCAGCTGAATAACAACTTGATAACGTTTATTATCATCCAGCATTAACGCGGACACTTTAGTAGCTTCGCCAAAACAAAGCGGCAACAAACCGGTTGCCAAAGGATCCAGACTGCCGGTATGCCCCGCTTTATTGGCATTAAATAAGCGCCTTACTTCCTGCAACGCTTTATTTGAGGACACGCCTAAACGTTTATCTAACAACAATATGCCATGAACATTGCGCCCGGACTTGCGTTTACTCATGTACTGGGCTTATCTAAATCATGTCTGTCCTGAGCCGACTCGAGGGGCTTATTCACTTCGCTTAACAGCTCTGCTACCCGCATACCGGTATCAAATGAATCATCATAATAAAAACGCAACGTAGAAATATGCCTTAAACGCATTCTTTTTGCCAATTCATGCCGAATCATCGGAGCAAGCTCATTAAGCAATTTAACATTCGCACGCTTGCCCGGCTCGGCAGTTGCTCCCTGCACTGCCCTACCTCCTGCATCCTTGCAGTCGTCATCAACATTGAGTACCGTGACATACACTTTTGCCACTGCCAAGTCTTTAGTCACCACTACTTCATTGATAGTAATAAAGCCTAACCTGGAATCGTCAATGTCGCGCTGCAAGATTAACGACAGCTCTTTCTGAATCTGCGATGAAACCCGTGCATTACGGCCAAATTCTTTTGCCATAAGCTTACAGTTCCCGCTTGATTTCGATGCGTTCAAACACTTCGATCTGGTCGCCCGCTTGAACATCGTTGTAATTTTTTACCCCGATACCGCATTCCATGCCCATTTTAACTTCAGCGGCATCATCCTTAAA
>JAYTJI010000469.1:0-4200 GCA_043731245.1 Methylococcaceae bacterium
AGTAATCATTCAGATTTAATTTTGTAGAAGCATTTACCTTCATTTGTTGGGTACTCCAATGCCAGCAATCTACAGCTAGTTTTCGGGTGTAATTAAAAATGCGGTTTTTTCATTCGAGTAGTGCGCTATGCGCACCACACGCCACCCTTGTCGCCGAAAAGGTGCGCACAGCGCACCCTACCCAATTACTAGCCTGAGATTAAACCGCACTTTTAATCGCACCCCTAATTTTCACATCCCTTACTCAACCCCCCAACTTGTAATACAATGGTCAGGTTTTGCGGATGAAGATTAATTACTGATCCGTCAACGTTATAGGACAACGAAGTAGCTGTTGAAATAGGCAGTATTTAATAAAAATAAGAGAGAGGACAGATTTATGTGTTGGAGTGGTGAAGCGTCGGGTGTTTTAGCCGCCGTAGGTCTTAGTACCGCAGCGTATGTTGCAATTAAACAAGGCGAATCCAAAGAACTTTGGATTCCATTAACTTATTTTGCCTTAATGGAATTATTACAGGCAATAACTTACGTCTATATTGATTTATGTGATAACCCGAATAATCAGATACTCACATTGCTTGGCTATTTGCATGTCGCGTTTCAGCCATTTTTTGTCAACATGGTTGCGATGTATTTCATTCCACCCAGTGTCAAATTAAAAATCCGCACGACTGTTTATACGATTTGTGCAATGGGTTCTATTGCCATGCTAATCAAAATGTATCCTTTTGGCTGGGCGGGAACCTGCCACATTGGTGTGGAAGGTTTTTGCGGCCCCAGTATTTGTTCAACTTCCGGTTCCTGGCATATCGCCTGGCAAATGCCTTTGAATGGCCTCATGTCAAATCCGGTTAAATGGCTGTTTGGCTTTGACTGGGGCTTACATGCGTTTACCTATATTCTGGTGGCTTTTTATCTGCCACTTATGTATGGCTCATGGCGCTTCGTGGGCTTTCATTATCTGATTGGCCCATTTATTTCAGATATTACCACGACAGACCCGAACGAATATGCGGCAGTCTGGTGCTTATTCTCTATAGCACTCTGTGTATCAGTCATTAAATCTCCAATAAGAAAGCATCTGCACGTAAAAAAGTGGCCTTTTTATAAGCCGCAGATTAGTGATTCGCTTTAAAATCAACAACTAAATGTCGGCTCTATATGAAATAGGGTGGATATAAACCTTCATAAAAGCGTTGTGAGAGTAAATCCCTTCGTCCTAAGCTGTGAGCTGTGAGCTTGTCGAACAGTCGAACAGTCGAATGGTCGAGGAATGGAGGGATTTACCGCCAAATCAGATACTAGAGTTCATTTGATACTCATCATTATTTCTTACCTGATTAAAAATAACCAATTGATTAATAGCCATATATTTTTAGGTTATCATTAAGCATTGCACCAAACATGAGGGATTACCATTCTCCTCCATTCATCCCATTCGACAAGCTCATTAGGAACTATAAAAATAACAAATTTGTTATAATAACATTATGAACTATACAATAAGTTACTACAACGAACGGATCAGGCAACAGGTCATGTCATTACCGCCCGGCATATTGGCTGACTAGGGTGTGATTAAAAATGCGGTTTTTTTTCATTCTGGTAGGGTGCGCTGCGCACCACACGCCACCTTTGTCGCCGAAAAGGTGCGCACAGCGCACCCCAATTACTAGTCTGAGATTAAACCGCACTTTTAATCGCGCCCCGCGATTGCCCCCCCTATAAATTATTTTTTATTGGAATAGGCGATGTCTGGACTTTAACCTTTGAGCTGGCTATTATGCGGAATACACCGTCTGTGTACGCGGTGTTATATTTCAATTAAGGTAAGTTCCATCAGGAGATTTCCATGTTAGAAAAACAGCAATATGCACCCATGTTCAGATCAATGAACCAAAATAATCAGCTGGTCAGCTTAACGGACTACGCCGGTGAAAAAAATGTGGTCTTATATTTTTATCCCAAAGATGACACGCCAGGTTGCACCATAGAAGCGAATGACTTTACGAGGCTGGCTGAAGAGTTTAGTAAATACGATACAGTTGTGATTGGTGTAAGCAAAGATTCTTGCGAAAGCCACGTTGATTTTATTAACAAATTCGGCTTAAAAGTGGGCTTGCTCGCTGACACAAGTGGCGAAGTTTGCGAAAGCTACGGTGTGTGGCGAGAAAGAGAAAAAAATGGCGTGAAGAGTATGGCTATCCTTCGATCCACGTTCATTATCAATAAACAAGGCATACTGGTTGATGTGGCTTATGGCGTAAACCATGAGGGTCATGCACAAGAAGTGCTGGAAAAGGTAAAAAGTCTTTAATTACTTTCAGCGTTGCCAGCAGGCTCCCTTGATAATTGCCGGAATCATCGTGAATCTCCCAATCTTCGGACGTACTATGGTCAATAGATGAGTGAATTCACGATGAATACAAATCATAATAATTGGGAGTTTTACTATGTTGCTTAACACTATGCGGTGTAATTGGTGTTGGGTTGTTCTTCACTTGCTAGAATTATGACTGTATGAAATTATTGTTAATAGCGCTATTAACTACATCTTTTGCCATAAATGCTCAAGATAATGACGCCATAAAAAAGCCCATTGCGCTTGACCTAAAACTTGATGTTAATAAAATGGCACAAGGTAAATTTGGCCATTTAATTGAGGACGAGGTGGAACAAAAAAACATTTTTGATCGGAAACCACCAAGATACAAAACAACTGTGGGGTTAGCTTTTGGAAATACTGGAAGTACAATACAAGAAGGCAACCAGCCGCTTACGATTAAAAATCCGAACAATATTCAGAAACCAACCACCATTTTCGAGAAATAAGCTATTTTACTAGTGCTCAGTCTGGCGGGTATAACGAATACCTACGAGGTTTTAAAAACCTCGTAGGTATTGCAGTGGGCTAAAAGTCTACTCGACAAATCAATGCTGACTAAGTACTAACTGTTTGGCTCTCTCTTGCTTCTCGGCCTAACTTGTTGCTAAAATGGAGGCACCTTATCGTGGCGGTTTTGAAAGTTTGTTGTTTTTCAGCTTCAGATGCTTCTTCAATAGGAGTGCTTCTTAGCTCTACGATATTCATATCACACCGAGGGTGATTACAAATCGTTTTAAACGCTAACGCCGCTATATAAAATTTAGAGTAACCTGGTGGGCATTATCAAGTGCAAAATAGTTACAAACATGAAAATAAAATGCCTATTTAGATGCTTATTGTTATGTATCCTGAGTTTTTTCCCCAACACAGTTTTTAGTAATGCCTTAGACCAGCAAAGACAAGATTTTTTGCTGGCGGAAAAGCAGCTTGAGCAAGGTAATGAGGCGGCGTTTTTAACCTCAAGTTCCGCGTTGATAGATTATCCGCTTTACCCGTATTTGCAGTATCAATGGTTAAAAAATAACTTACCGCAAACTGATAAGATTCTGGCCTTTTTATCAACCTATAAAGAGTCGCGCTACGCTGATTTGCTACTCTCTAAATGGTTAGATTACCTCGCTAATAATGGACGTTGGCTAGAGTTTCTCCGTTATTACCAAACAAGTGATAATGTTGCATTACGGTGTCAGTTTTATTGGGCAAATTATAAAGCCGGTAATCAACAGCTGGCTTTAAACGAAGCAAAACGTTTATGGGCTGTAGGAGATACGCTGCCTAAAGAGTGCGATTCTTTGCTAACGGCATTGACGCTATCGCCAGTTCTTACTGCTGATTTGATTTGGCTGCGTTTTGAATCAGCGCTAAAGAGGGGCAATAGGCCATTAGCAATTTATGTAAAGCGCTTATTGGATAAGCTAGGCCAGGACGTTGCTGATGTTTGGTTGCAGGTTCATAAAAGTCCAGCATTAATTCGGGACAATCTGTTTTTGAGCGGCTATGAGCGACAGGGGCGTATTTTTGCGTACGGCGTAGATAGAATGGCTAAGTCTGACCTGGATTTGGCGATTTATACCTGGGATAGCAGAAAGCCCACAACTATTATAGATAGCCAGATTGTTCAACAACTTGAGCGCAGACTGGCGCTTGCGCTAGCGTATGCGCGAGATAACAGGGCATATAGTCGCCTGAATCAGTTGCTTAGTGTTGATGCGGAGGTAAGGGAATGGAAAATCAGAGCTGCCTTGCTTGAGCAAAACTGGCAGCATGTTGCTCATGCACTGACGGGCTTAACGATTGAAGAGCAACAAGAGCCA
>JAYTJI010000470.1:0-2145 GCA_043731245.1 Methylococcaceae bacterium
TTACCGAAATCTTCGGCTCCTCCGGCACATACGTTGACCGATAGCCATGACTGATACGTCCGGCCTCTTCCTGCATTGCAGCAATTTGATTTGGAGTCAGCAACTTTACCACGAGGTCACGGGCAGAAGCAGCACTTTCCACGCCCTGGGCTGCCGCCAGGTTAAACCATAAATAGGCGCGTTCAATATCAATAGGGATTGCGATACCGGCATGATACATATCGCCAAGAGTAGACTGCGCCAGCGCATGGCCTTGCTGGGCAGCTTTTTCCAGCCAGTAAAAAGCTGTTTTGTAATCCTGAACCAGCCCTTGGCCTTCGAGCAGAGCCAAACCATAACGATACTGTGCTTCAACCTGATTATGGCGAGCGGCCTTTTCGAACCATTGAGCCGCTATCTTGTCGTTTTTTACACCTCTGGCACTAGAAGTGTGGCGTAACCCCATTTGTAGCTCGGACTCAGCATCGCCTTTATCTGCGAGACTTTCAGTTTGATCATGGGAAACGATCTCAATCGAACTATCAACTTTCTTAGGTTCCTGATTATAAGCCATCCACACAGCTCCAAAAACAGGAATCAATAACAGCAAGATACCTATGCAAACAACCAGACGTAAAGGATTCAGCACCCAGAATCGGTAGCGGCATGCCTGGCAACGGTAGGCCTTATAAAGCAGGATATTGAATATTCTGTCTTTTATTTTTTTCGCTGATCTTCTCGTCTTACCATTGCCACATCGAGGACAAGTTTGCGTCGCGATATAAGAATCGGCCCAAACTGTATTATCTTCCTCGTTTCGATCTGATTTTTGCATACAATATCCCTAGTTTAATCCTACATTTAAGAATAGAACCAAATCATCACTTCTATAAGGTAAAGCCACACTTTAAATTACCTTTAACTTGTTTGCGATCCGCCACTTTACATCTTAGCCAGCACTGCCGCCACAGTCGCCCCCATAGCGGCCGGTGTTGGGCAGATAATAACGCCCAATTCTTTCAACATCGCAACTTTTTCTGCCGCACTTTCACCGGCAGATGAAATAATCGCACCCGCATGACCCATGCGGCGACCTTCGGGTGCTGTTAAACCCGCAATATAAGCAACTACCGGCTTACTCATGTGCTTTTTGGCAAAAAGTCCCGCTTCAACTTCTTGGGGCCCGCCGATTTCACCAATCATAAGAACTACTTTAGTTTCAGGGTCTTGTTCAAACTTTTCCAGAATATCGCGATGCGAACTGCCGTTAATAGGATCGCCACCAATACCGACTGACGTAGAAATACCGATACCCAAACGCTTCATTTGATCAGCTGCTTCATAGCCTAAAGTGCCTGACCGCCCCACAATGCCAACATTACCTTGCATGTAAATATGTCCGGGCATAATACCTAGCATAGCGCGTCCAGGACTTATTGTACCTGCGCAGTTAGGGCCGGTGAGTATCATGCGCTCTTCTTTTGGGAAGCGCCGCAAAAAATTCTTCACAGTCATCATGTCCTGGGTAGGGATACCGTCAGTAATGGCAACACAATATTTAACGCCTGCATCGGCGGCTTCCATGATGGAATCAGCGGCAAAGGCGGGTGGTACAAAGATAATGCTGGCCTCAGCTCCAGCCTGTTGTACGGCTTCTTTAACCGTATTAAAAACGGGCAGACCAAGATGCGTTTGCCCACCTTTACCGGGAGTAATACCACCCACTACTTTTGAGCCATAATTAATCATGTCCTGCGCGTGGAACGTACCGATCTTACCGGTAAAGCCTTGGACAATAATACGCGTTGTTTCGTTAATAAAAATAGCCATTTAAATCTCCAAAGCCGCTTCTTTTGCAACCACTTCATTTCGCGCTTGCACCGCTTTTTCAGCCGCCTCGGCTAAGGTATCAGCGGTAATAATAGGCAGTCCACTTGCTGCGATAATGCGTCGGCCTTCTTCTACGTTAGTGCCGGACAAGCGCACGATTAACGGTACTTTCATGTCAATTTTTCTAACCGCTTGTACCACGCCTTCAGCAATCCAGTCGCAACGGTTAATGCCCGCAAAAATATTCACCAGCATCGCCTTAACACCCTTATCGGCCAAGACTAACCGGAAAGCTTTTTCGGTACGTTCAGCTGATGCACCACCGCCTACATCCAA
>JAYTJI010000471.1:0-2166 GCA_043731245.1 Methylococcaceae bacterium
CAACCGTGGCAATCCCGTAGCATTTGAGGCAGCGCCCGATGCAAACGCTTTTGCGGCGGCTAACAATGCCCCTAAAACAGCGCTTGTTGATCCAGTCACCGAAACTTATAGTGTCAACGTTGATGGCAGAAACTTTAACGTTACAGTAGGTCCTGCGGGTTCGCCACTTACCATTTTGCCCGCTGCTGCCGATAAAAACTATGCCCCCCCTGTAGCGAGTGCCGTCCCAGTAGTTTACGCACCAATGGCAGGAAATATCCTAAAAATTCTGGTTGAGGTTGGCAGTGCCATTGCAGAAGGTGAGGTCGTCGTTATTATGGAAGCGATGAAAATGGAAACGGAGGTTCGCTCTAAATTTGCCGGTACTGTTAGTGCTGTTCATATCAAGGAAGGTGGTGCAGTTGCCGGCGGTAACGCGCTGATTTCCTTGTAACAACGCAGACAATCAAGAGACAATTATGGAAAATTTGCTTTCACTCTGGCACAGCACTGGCCTATACAATTTTACAGGCGGCCAGGCTTTTATGATGCTGGTCGGCTTTTTGTTACTGTTCCTGGCTATCAAAAAAGGCTTCGAACCCTTGCTATTATTGCCCATAGGCTTTGGAGCTATACTGAGTAATATTCCAGTCGCTGGTATAGCTGAAGAAGGGGGGCTTTTATACTACCTTTACTATGGAATTAAATTAGGTATTTTCCCTCTGCTTATCTTTATGGGCGTAGGTGCAATGACTGATTTTGGCCCTATGCTGGCAAACCCTAAAACCTTGTTATTAGGTGCGGCGGCACAATTTGGTATTTTTGCGTCATTACTGGGCGCCTTGGCGCTCAACATCGTACCCGGTCTGGAGTTCAGCTTAAAAGATGCCGCTGCAATTGGTATTATTGGTGGTGCCGATGGCCCTACGGCTATTTATGTCGCATCAAAACTTGCCCCTGATTTACTAGGTGCAATTGCTGTAGCGGCTTATTCTTATATGGCGTTGGTGCCTTTAATTCAGCCACCGATTATGCGGGCATTGACAACAGAAGATGAACGAAAAATTGAAATGAAACAAATGCGTGCGGTCAGTAAAACTGAAAAAATAGTTTTCCCGCTAATGCTGTTGATTCTTTCTATTTTGTTATTGCCATCTGCCACACCACTTATCGGCATGTTCGCATTAGGTAATTTGATGAATGCTTGCGGCGTTGTCGAGCGCTTGAGCCAAACTGCACAAAACGAACTTATCAATATTGTCACCATTTTCTTAGGGCTGGCGGTAGGCTCAAAACTGAGTGCTGAAGCTTTTCTGCAATTGGAAACGCTGGGTATTTTAGCACTGGGTGCGGTTGCTTTTGCAATTGGCACAGCCGCTGGCGTGATTATGGCGAAAATCATGAATAAATTCAGTGATACGCCGATTAATCCACTGATTGGCGCCGCAGGTGTGTCAGCAGTGCCGATGGCGGCAAGGGTTGCCAATAAAGTAGGCCTGGAAAGCAATCCGCATAACTTCTTGTTGATGCATGCCATGGGGCCAAATGTCGCGGGTGTGATTGGTTCAGCGGTGGCGGCCGGGGTGTTGTTGAGTTTGGTTAAATAGGCTGTGGAAAACGGCTTACGCATCGTTTGATGCGATGATGATGATTGCGCGTTTGAATCACGCTAAAACCGCCGGTAAACTTGTAAATGAAGTCTCAGGCAGGCGGATCGGACTCTATGAAGGGGGGTTATAAGAAATACAGAAGGCCAGTCGTGGATAAGGCATATAAATGAATAGCTTGTGGAGTGTAATAATTGCCTTTATAGTCATAGTTAAAATTATAGACATAATCGTAAATAACTACAAAGACAGAAATAGGTACAAAAAACCCATAAATATACCACTTCAAAAGGTATTGAAAACGTACAAAACAGACCCGTGGGATGCGCCACACCCAGCAAACGAGGATATTTTAAAATGGGACAAAGCTTTTTTAAAAGAATTGGAATGGAAGCTGTTTGAGGATGTTTGTATGGAATATCTGAAACTAAAGAACTGCGACGCAAGTGTAACAAGTATCGGAGCTGATGGTGGAATGGATATGAAGGTAAGCGACAACAACGGCAATGTAATTGCTATTGCACAATGCAAAGCATGGAACAAACCCATTGGGGTTAGTTTAGTCCGTGAACTTTATGGT
>JAYTJI010000472.1:0-4066 GCA_043731245.1 Methylococcaceae bacterium
TAACAGATGGACATAATATTGTTTGAAATCATCAATAAAATCATGTTTTTTCATGCCCTGTTCGGGGAGTTTAGTGATTGATGACTTGGGCTTGCTGATAATAAATTTGTTAGCGGGCATAATCTAATCCTAAAAGGTTGTTAATTTATAGCCTAAAATTTTCGCGTGGTGGCACCGGAAATTGTTTCAATCGGTATTTCTGTTAGCATCAGGCTTCTTCCTGGCTTTTTTGTGGAGTTTGCTGGTTTTTGCTTCATCAAGACGATTGTTTGCTATTTTAATCAGCGTTTCCTGGACTCCAAGCTGCTTATCTTTAGATTGCAGCTGGATGTATTGGCCGTCAGGCTGCATTTCCCAAACACTGCGCTGATTAGTCAGTTGCACCGTTAATATTTGCCGCAAGACTGCCTGTAATTCGGGTTTCTGCACTGGCGTGACCACTTCTACGCGACTTTCCAGATTACGTTTCATACAATCGGCAGAGCCAATAAAGTATTCCTCCTCTCCACCATTTTGAAAATAGTATATGCGGGAATGTTCTAAAAATCGCCCAACAATACTAATAACGCGTACAGTGTCCGATAATCCGGCAATACCGGGCCTTAACCGGCAAGTATCACGAATAATCAGATCAATTTTTACACCGGCCTGAGCCGCCCGATAAAGCGCGGCAGTGATGTCTACATCTTCCAGGGCATTCATTTTAAATTGGATTAAACCGGGCGAATTTTCAGTATGTTTACTGATTTCCCGCTCAATTTTCTCCAGGAGTTTTGTCTTTAACTTATTGGGTGCAATGAGTAAATTTTGATAATTACGTTTGGGTACCAAGCCCGTCGTCAGATAATTAAACAACTCAGTTAATTCTTCACCTATTTTTTTATCGCAGGTCAGAATGCCCAAATCGGTATACAGCCGTGCTGTTCCGGCATGGTAATTACCCGTACCGATATGGGCATATAGGCGCAAACCGTTATAGTCCTGTCTAACGACGTAAACCACTTTGCTGTGGGTTTTTAAGCCAACCACGCCGTAGGTCACATGAATGCCGGCGCTTTCCATACGATGCGCCCATTTAATATTAGCCGATTCATCAAAACGGGCCTTCAACTCAACAACAACCGCAACCTGTTTGCCATTTAATGCAGCATCAATCAGATACTGGACTATTTTGGTACCCGCTGAGGTTCGGTAAAGCGTCATTTTAATAGCTTGCACATTCGGGTCACGGCTGGCTTCTTTAACAAATCGCTCGACAGTAGTGACAAATGATTCATAGGGGTGTTGCAATAAAATAGGGCCTTGTTCGCGAATTGCGTGGAAAATATTCGGAGCCCCCGCCAATTTTGGGTGATCACAGGGGTGATGAGGTGGATCGGATAAATCCGGCCTGTCAATATTGGTAATCTCAAACAGATCATTCATTCCCAGGCGCTGCTCAACCACAAAAACATCCTGTTCTTCATTTAGTCCCAGCTCAGCCGCCAACCTGCCTTTTTGCAACTTTGCCATCGTTGCTGCTACTTCCAGGCGAATAACGGGGGCAAATTTACGCTCGCGCAATTCTGATTCAATCATTTGCAACAGGTCATCGGCCTGCTCTTCATCAAGTTCAGTTATAGCATTACGCGTCACCCGAAATTGATCGCAAAAAGCGATTTTCATACCGGGAAAAAGTAAGTCAAGATTGTTGGTTATCAAATCTGCCAGTCCAATATAAAGCGGCTCATCGCCGACCTTGATAAAACGTGGCACTCTTGAACTGACAGGAACTTTAATGCGTACCAGCGTCATGTCATTAGCATCAACACTATAAACACCAACCAGTAGATTCAAGGACAAATTGGAGATAAAAGGGAACGGATGCGCCGGATCAATCGCCTGTGGTGTTACCAACGGAAAAATGTTTTGAATGTAGTGTTCACGCATGGCTTGTTGCTGATCGTTAGAAAGCTCAAGAAAAGGTAAAAAGCGAATACCCTGTTTTTGAAGCAGTTTACTAATTTGCGTTAACAGCACTTGTTTTTTGGCTTCAAGCTCACGTACAACAGCATAACATTCAGTAATTTGCTGTTGTGGACTGCGCCCGTCTATACTAAACTCGCGGATCCCCGCACCGACCTGTTGTTTAAGTCCACCGATCCGTTTCATAAAAAACTCATCCAGATTGGAACTGACGATAGCAATAAACTTTACCCGCTCCAGTAATGGAGTGCGCTCATCTTCGGCTTCCCACAAAACCCGTTTATTAAATTCCAGCCAGGTTAGTTCTCGATTGAGATACCATTCGGGCGCTGTAAGATCAAAACGTTGAGCTTTAGGCTCAAGAGCTAATGTTTGTTTTGTTTGGGCAGTCATGTTTGTTGGTTACTTATTTGAATGGAAATTGAGGTGGTGATGAATTTACTACAGAGAAGAATTACCAGTGCAACGCCCTCAAACGGGAGAATTTTTTCCTTTGATGTTCGTGCATGCGAATCATAACATTCACCAGCGCTTCTATCGCATCCAGTATATAGGGGCCTTTATTCAACATGACACATTCCGCCCTGACCGCCATGGCTGCATCGGTAAATTCAGGCCTTGACCGGGTGCCTTTTTTGGCGATGGACTCAAGTACCTGGGTTGCCCAGATGACAGGGACATGGGCCGCTTCACACAACCACAGGAGTTCTTCCTGAATTTCAGCGAGTCTGGCGCTGCCTAATTCTACGGCTAAATCGCCTCTGGCAATCATGATGCCGAGGTTATGCCTGCCGATAGTCCCTAAGATAATATCGGGGAGATTTTTTACGGCGCGATTGGTTTCAATTTTGGCAATAATAGGCAGTTCTGATGCCTTCCGTTTTGCCAGTTCGGCCATCAAACACTCCATATCTGCCAGCGTTTCTACAAATGAAAAACCCACCAAATCCGCATGTACACAAACAAAGTCAAGATCAGTTAAATCTTTCTGCGTAAGTGCGGGTAAATTAAACTCGGCTTCCGGAAAATTAATCCCCTTGTCACTTTGTATACGGACGCCACTGGCTTTTGCCACTGTCACACGTAACAATGCGCCCTGATCGGTCACCGCTTCAACAATCGCCCCCAGTTTTCCATCATCAATCCAGACCGGCTGACCTGGTTTAAGATTTTCTATTAGCGATGAAAGCGTACAACCGATTTGAGCAGGATGAATCAAGCTTTGCTCATCATATTCAGCGGGTTTACCGGAGATATTACCGGGTGTTAATAGCAGCAATTGGTTTTTAAACACACGAATATCCAGAGGCTCGCCCGCAAATCTACCCAAAGTAAACTCATTAACAGCGTTCTGGTTATCGGTCTGTTGATCCATTGTAAGCGTTAGCGTACAACCTGGAACAAGATAAGCTGTTTGTTCACAACTCACCAGCCACTCTGTATCAGAAAGCACTTTTTCTACATTCAAATAACGCTGCCTGTTCTGGTTGTCGCTAAAACTTAAGGACATTTCTGGCGCAAGTTTCTGATGCAGCGGCTTGGGAATGGATACCCTGAATAATGAACTATCGACAGACAATCTTTCAGGGTCAGTTGTTAAAATCAGATACCCGGGAGCAATGACTTTACCCGTCCGGTCTTTTTGGACACGGATGTGATGAATTGAAGGTCCCAGCGCAATTGAACCGGTGCGAATCTTGTGCCCGGCAAGATCCATAAGAATACGGCAGGGACGGCCCATTTCTGTTTCTGCACGGCGGATATTTCTTATCATTCCTTGCCAAATAACAGGATCATCGTGTGCGCAATTGATACGGGCACAGGTCATGCCCTTTTCAAGTAATGAGCTTACCAGCGTATAATCCCAGGAGGCTTCCGTGGACAAAGTCACCATAACATGTGCTCGGCCTAGTTCATGAAAGGGCCCAAATAATTCAATAGTATGCTGCTCCAGCAGCTGCTGACCTCGATTAAAGCCATACTCGCTAAAGTTCTTATCACCAGGTACATAGTGTTTGTCTGTCGCCCGTTTCAATACATCTATTAACGAATCCAAGGTCGATAATACTGAGGCTTCAGCTCTACCCAGAGAACTTAAGCC
>JAYTJI010000473.1:0-4140 GCA_043731245.1 Methylococcaceae bacterium
TTTTTCAAAAGCCTCACGTTCCTGTTGATAGCGTTGCAGCTCATCATGACCCGGAAAATTAAAGCAATCAAGACGCTTTTCATTAGCCATGTGGTTGAATACGATATCCGCATAAACACGCACACCATTGCTGTGCAGCGCAGAAATCGCACGTTCAAGCTCTGCCTTATTGCCTAGGAATGAGCGTAAAATCCGGTAATCTTTAGGTTGATAACGCTGCCACCAGGCTTTTCCAGCGTCATCACTACGACTGTAAAGCATTGGCGGAATTGGCACAGCGCCATAACCCAGTTCAGCGATTTTCACCGCGTTATTTGTTATGTCGGCGGTACGCCAATCAAAAGCGTGGAGAATAATGTCGTTCATGAGACCCTACAAACAAAATAAAAAATTGTTCGGTGATGAGTTAAAAACTTAAAAAATACACAATGCGCACTCTACCTGATTATTCCAAAATTTTACGGAACGTCAAATTGATACGTGGTGTTTTCAATTTCCTGGTTTTTGGCACCGAATGCACCCAGTGCTGCTGAAGAGTGTCCGCCATCACTAGCAAGTCGCCATGACCGAGCATAACGTCCAAGGTTTCCTTGCGTTTTTTGTGATGCAATTTAAATAATCGTTCATCACCCAGACTTACCGATGCAATCACCGGATTGAGTCCCAGCTCTTTTTCATCATCCGCATGGCAGCCCATTGAGTCCTTACCATCACGGTACAAATTAGCCAATACACTATTAAAGGCACACTGACATTGCTGCTCTACCTTTACTCTGACTGATTGCAATGCTGTCGTCCACGGCCTCGGCTGATGATCAACCCCTGAATAGTGATAATAAGCATCCTCATCACCATACCAGCACATCAAACGAGGCACCTTAACCCATTTCCCGTAAATAAATATAGCTTCTTCCTGCCACGCCAAACTGGTTTCAAGCGCTGCAAATAAGTGACCAGCCTCCGGCAACCGGTAAAACTGTTTAATCAGATAAAGTTCGCCATCAAAGGGAGCAAGGTTATTGTCACAGTTGTAAAGTGCGCTATGAGCGCCTTGAGAGACAGGGGCGTGAACGTTCATCTTATGTTTTTTATGTGATTAAAAGTTAATCGACGCCTCACATAAGCTATCGCGTCCTACGCACCGACCCAGTTTTCCAGCTTTAAACCTTTAACCCTTTCAAATTCGCGGGTATTGTTGGTTAATAAGGTCATGTTTAATGACCAGGCAATCGCGGCGATTTGAACATCATACGCGCCAATCGGTGTGCCTTGTTTTTGCAAGTTATTACGAATTTTTGCCGCTTTTTTAGCTGCATCAAGGGTAAAGTCCACAACCGTCAGTGGCGCGATAAAGTTTTCCAATGCCGCTAAGTTACGTTGCTGAGAATTATTTTTTTCGATGCCGTAGTACAACTCAAACAGGGTAATAGTGGGAATATGCAGTTGTTTGAGTTGAATCTGTTGAAAGCGAGCCAATACTTCAGGAGGGTGTTGTTTAATCAGATAGATGCAGATATTGGTATCCAGCAAGTAACAAATCATTCAAACACACTCCAATCCCGCTCTTGTGTCTGCTCTGGTTGCTCGCGCCCATTCGCCATGAAGTCATCGGAAAATTGCTCCAGTGATGCAAACCATTGTTCCCATGAATTTTCTATAGGCTCTAAAATGATTTTATTGCCCTGTTTGGAAATTATAACTTCCTTACCCTGTAATCTGAATTCTTTGGGTAATCGCACCGCTTGTGAGCGACCGTTTTGAAAAAGTTTTGCAGTTGCCATGATGTTACGCTCCCGAAAAAATATATACGAAAAGTATATATCATGTGCGGATTCTGGTCGAATGAAAAAGAAGGGACGGAGTTACAAATTTCGTTCTGCCAGGAATATTAATCTGCAATTATTGAGCTAAAAAGTGAGGATTTGCTGTAATTTTCGGCTACCACCTTAAGCAGGGACAGATAATAACCCTTAATCCCTTTAAGGGTTATTATCTGTAAAATTGTCCCGCTTTAAACTGGAGGCCTAGTTCGCCTACACGCAATTTCTTGTAGTCATAATCAGGAGCGATTTCAACTTTGCCGACCAAATCACGCACATCACGCTTTTGAGCTTGCTGGTGATTTTTAATAAACTCACTTAAAACTATTTCAATTAACTGGCTTTGGTTTTCAGTCGCAGCAATTTTAGCGGCTTCTTCGAATAATTTATCATCTATGTGTAATGTGGTTTGCATGGTTTTATGTTCCTATTTTGGCGGTGATGCTGTTTGATTCCAGTAATATTAAGTTGGGTAAAGAGTGAGTGAAACCCAACAATCGAAATTACGTGGCATTGGGTTTCTTACCTCAATCCAACCTGCCGTACTAAATCAATTCAGTTCGCCCCCATTGAGTCAAATAGATTGTGGATGTTAAGTGTAGGCATCGTTGTTTGTTCACAATAGATGAAGCAGTGGTTAAATTTTTAAAACATCAATTTCAATAGCTCTTTTAATTTCGTCATTGGTAATTTGCCCGCCAGTTTCTTTTACAATGAGTGTACGAATTTTACTGATTACTTCATCGTTCAAAATGGCACCAATGAGGGTCTCCACTCTTAGGCAAACTTTTTTAAGCCAAACTTTAGCTATAAGACCTTTTCTAAGTACCCCAAATTTAGAAATTAACATTAGGTTGTAGACATTTTCATCATCTAAGCCACGTTGCAAATCAATGGTAAAAACCAAATGCGGATCGACTTTGTCAATGGTAGAAACTTTATAAAATTGCCATTCGGTAAGATTGGTTAATATTGCCCAGTGTATGCCCGAGTAGGCGGCATAAGAAGTAGCCTGAAAAATTTGTTTTTGTCGTAGCTGGGTACCCGCTCTCTTGGCTTCAACGACTATAGTATCCTGACCATCCGGTGAGAGTACATAATCAGCAGCACGACCTTGAATTTTTTGTTCGGTTTTAATTTCATCAATGGTGTAGCCAAGAACATCCTGAAAAATTCGATCAAGAACAAGGCGGGTATTACTTTCGTTAATATTGTTTGCAAATGAAGTGGTAATTTGCGGCATGATCGGTCGCATTTTGCCTTTGATAAATTCTATCTGCTCAGCAACTATTTCTTTGGATGCTTTACGTTTCTTTTTGGCAATAACCAATTCATTATCGTTTTCAGTAGCCGCTGTTGTAGCGGAAGGAACTTGATCAAGCAACACGCCAAAGTTTTCTGCTAATGCGCCTAGCCCGTTGATATAACCTTGACCAATGGCTTTAAATTTCCATTCGTTGTTATAGCGATAAAATTCACCGACCAAAATAGCAGTCTCTTTATCAAGCTCCTGTTCGCAACGAAAATGAGCAATTTCTTCAAGCGTTTCCTGGTCTACGAGCCGCAAATGCACCCAATCTAGCATATTGAAATTTTGTTGCTTTTCTTCTGTATTGTGAATGGTAAGACAGAAAACAACATGGCTTATTTCGGTGGATATTTTTCTTAAATCAATGCTGAATCCAGTTTTATCGCTTCTTTGATGAGTTTGCTCGAATTCTTCAATCAGATAAACGGCTTTATCGGAATCCTGCTGCTGATTGTAAAAAATAAAATCATGGTTGCTGCGGACATGGCTTTTGTCATCAAGTAAAAAACAGCTGCCGTCTATATCAAATGCTTCGCCGGTTTGTTGACTGTTAGACCAACCTAACCCAATAAAAAAGGTATTAGCTTTAGGCGCCAGTTTTATTAATGAAACATTGGCACCTCTTTCAAGTTTTACACTCATAATTTTTTTCCTGTGTAGGGTAATGATTGGTTTTACTTTTTTGTAACTAGGGTGAAGAGGCCAAACTATCCAATAAGCATCATGTTATTACGGCTTCCTGCAAATTTTACCCACATGATTGGCGGCGTTTTATATACGATAGCCAGTTGGGACGACGTAAAGAATCCCAACAACACTGCACATCAAGTGTTGAAGCTCATTACCCCTCACACACTTTACCGGATTTGTATAACATCAATACCCACTAAATCCGCCCACACGGTATCTGCGGTTAATACGGCTAACTGCCTTGCTTTCGCCAATGCCAGACAAGCTCTGTCGCCTAATGACAATCCGTAACGCTGAGTTTGGGGGATCAAATTGGCGGCG
>JAYTJI010000474.1:0-1108 GCA_043731245.1 Methylococcaceae bacterium
TTTGCAGCCGGCGATATAGCTAATACGGCGACTACTGCTTATAACGACGGTGCAGCAAACATTCCTGCTGTAAATACCAACACAGTGCTTTTTACAGTCACTGATACACCCGCGCTAACATTTGTTGGTTCGACTGTAGCCAGTGCTGCCCAAGGCAGTGTGGTGTCATTTAGCAACGTGGTGACCAACAATGGTAACTCTATTGATACCTTTGATATCACTGTGCCCACTAACGCCTTTCCTGCAGGTAGCAGCTATGTGCTGTATCAGCCAGGTGGTTTGGTGCCATTGACAGATACCAACAGTAACGGCATACCCGATACTGGTCCGGTAGCTGTAGGTGCGACTTACACAGTCGTGGCAAGGGTGACACTGGCAACAGGTGGTACTGGTGGGCCGTTTACGCTGACCAAAAAGGCAACTTCGGCGAATAATCCAGCGATATCCGCCACTGCAACCGATACGTTGACAGTCATTGCCACTAATTCGGTGGATTTGACCAACAATTCGGCTGGAGCTGGTGCGCCAGGTGCGGGTGTAGGGCCTGAAGCTGTGGCAATAACGACCAATAACGCCCTCCCAGGCACAACCACAGTGTTTAGTCTGTTTGCCAATAACACCGGGCCAACAACCGACACGTATGACTTGACTGCCAGTACGGATTCAACATTCACAGCACTGACCTTACCAACAGGCTGGACAGTTGTTTACCACACTGGTAGCGCGACAGGGCCGGCTATCACGAATACCGGGCCGATAGCGTCAGGTGCAAGCTTAAACGTATTCGCCGAAGTAAGCATCCCTGCGGGTCAGGCTGCAATACCTACTCCAGGTCAGGCGATATACTTCCGCGTCTTGTCGCCTACCAGCGGAGCGCTTGACCGTAAGCACGATGCTGTAATCATAACTACCACGCGTAGTTTGGCGCTGATTGCACCTAACACAGGGCAAGTAGCTCCAGGCAGTTCGGTGGTTTATACGCAAAATCTGACTAACACAGGTAATGTGTCTGAAGCGATTGCCCTTACGTTTAGCACTACGGCGCCTGGCTTTACTGTGGCGGTCTTTATTGATGCCAACGGCAACGGTATTATTGACCCCGGCGAGC
>JAYTJI010000475.1:0-3832 GCA_043731245.1 Methylococcaceae bacterium
TGGATATTATTGTTATCGGCCAATATTTACCTGCTTATTTTGTTGCTAAAAGCGATATTTTAAGTTGGCCGATTATTGGCTATTTATCTAAACAAGGCGGCACAATTTTTATCCGCAGGGGTGATAAAAAGCATATTAAGGCGACGACTGAAAAGATGGTCTGGGTCTTAAAACAAAACAGCAATATTATCGCCTTTCCTGAAGGCACAACAACTAAGGGTGATGAGGTGCTAAATTTTCATGCTTCATTATTTCAACCGGCGCTATTAACCAAGTCAATCATTCAACCGGTAGCGCTCCAATATCAAGGTGCCGCTAAACAATCAGCGCCTTTTGTTGGTGACGATGATTTTATTCCGCATTTAATAAACATGCTGAGTCTGGGTAAAATTGAAGTACGCGTTTGTTTTTTGCCGGTGATTAAAAGTGCAGGCAGGGATCGGAATTCAATGAGTGTTGAAGCAAGAGATATGATTTTGGAGGAGATTTCCAAAAGTACCGAGGTGGTCAAGCAGGATAATCAGGGTCAGCAATCATCCAGCAATAAGGTCGGATGAATTCAAAGAGCTGGATTAAAGGGTGGGCGTGTGGGAGCGGCTTTAGCCGCGAAGAGCGCGGCTAAAGCCGCTCCCACGATAGCTAGGGCTAGGGCGATTGTCGCCGCTGGCCAGGAAACTATTACAACCTTGATAGGCCAATTAATTTACAGCGTCAAGCGTACACCAATCCAGCCGCCTCTGGGTGCGCCGGGTGATACAAACCGGCCATCATTAAAATCAGAGCCTAATACCCCGGACGCATTCCCATAAACACCAAACGAGTTATAGTCTTTGTCGAAAATATTATTGACCTTGCCAAATAGGGAAAAATACTTCGTCACTTTATATTCTGCGGTGGCGTTAAATACCCAATAACCGCTTAATTTGTCATTGTTATTGGCTTCATCACCTCTAAAATACTGAGCGCCACTGTATAGCCCGTCAATACCGAATGATACTTTCTTCCATAAATCAACACCGATAGTTGCTTTATAAAGATGCTCAGGAATATTGGGAATTCTGTCTCCTTTGCTGACAACTAAGGCCTGAGAAGGGTTTAGTGGGTCAATGTTGTCAAAGCCACTTAAAAAAGTAGCGTTTAAATAGGTATAGTTAGTCGAAAAATGCCAGTCATCAATTTGACTGAATAATTGCGGGTAATTAGCGGTTGTACCGGCTTCAATACCATAGCGACGGGTTTGTCCCACATTACTAAAAAACCCCTGGCTGATAATATTACTGGACGCATCGCGACGAAAAATAATATCGTTACTATTAATGGTATGGAAAAAGCCCAGATTCCATTTTAAATCACCTTTACCGAGTAACTTATCCAAGTCCCCCCTAAAACCGGCTTCCCAGGTTTTGGCGACAACTTGTTTTAAAGGCGGATCAGAAACAAACGAGTTGGGTAATTTACATGGCGCAGTTGGATCAGCACAACTCAATTCCACCGGCGTCGGTGCGCGGTTAGACTCGCTGTAACTGCCGTATACACCCAGGTTATTACGAATTTGATAAGTTAGTCCGACAGAAGGATTAAACCGGTCAAACGTGTGCGATCCATTTAGTGTTTTTAATGGGTCGTTAATAAACTGATCTTTTAAATCGATGGCGATATGGTTGAAACGTCCGGCGATGGTGGCAGTTAAATCATCGGTAATGGAAAAACTGTCGGTAAAAAACGCCCCCACCGTTTCTGTAGTCGTATTCAGACGTACTTTGGATTCATCGACAAAAACGCCACTACCGACCGTACCCCTGGTGTCTGTTAAAGAAGCAAGCTCGGTGTCCGACGCAAAATGCACACTGGCATAAGCATAGCTTGCGCCAACAGTCAGATTGTTTTCATGGTTGAATAAATCCTGATTAAACACCGACTGTAACGAGCCGCCTTGGCTGCGCGAATAAGTTTGGCTGGTATTGTTGGTAGCCCCTTCCACAGCATCGGTCGCATTAACATCCTGGCCATTGGTATCAAGCACAATGGCCTCACCATCACCAGGGTCTGTACACAAGAAACCAGCATTTTCAGACAGTTCGCAGTTATCAAGATCACTGTTATCGCCATTAAAAGTCCTGATACGATTCTGCCGAAAATAAGCGTTACCACTGATTTCAACATCATCAGTCAGATCGTAACTACCTGCCAATTCAGAAAAAAATAATCGGGTGGTGGTTTGGTCGGGGTGCGTAAAAACCGCCTTTCTGTTTAGCTCCTGCAACTGGATAGGCGCTGCGCCATTGCCTCTCAAATTATTGTCATTAGCCGCCAGGGTTAAATCCAGCGAACCTTTATCACCACGCCAGCTTAATGTACCTAAACCTTGTTTAGCCGAAGACGGGGAAAAATCCCGCCAGCCTTGTTCATTAAAGTTATGCAAGTCTAAAAAATAACCCCAGGTGCCATTATTCCAGCCGCTGGTCAATTCTTCAGAGTGCCTGTCCCAGGAGCCGCCATAAGCCTCAAACTGATGCCGGGGCGCTGAAAAACCGGTTTTGGTTTTGATTGAAATAGCACCACCCAGCGTGTTCAAGCCATAGACAGGGTTAGAGCCGGGATATAAAGCCACAGAATCAATCGCTGCTTGCGAGATTAAGTCCCAATTAACTGAATCGCCAAAAGGTTCGTTAAACCTGACGCCATTCACATAAGTCGAGATGCCTTGCGGCAAACCCAAAATGGGTGTCGCCGCAAAACCGCGATAATAAATATCCGGCTGCAACGGATTGCTTTGCGCTTCATTAATGCTCACGCTACCCAGATAACGGTTTATGTAGTCCGATAATGATAGGCTTTGGGATTTTTCCAGTTGTTTTGAAGAAACCGTTTGAATATTCGCGGGTATTTTTTGGGCAGCAATACCGCTACCATCGAGAGGTGTAACACCGACAACATCTATAACACCCAAGTCTAGCGGTTGATCTTTTTCAGGCGTAGCGCCTATTGCCGAAAGACTGACTAGGCTAAGCACACCACATAAAACCTTTTTCATAGTTCGCTCTAACTTTATTATAAATAACGACATCATAGCCAAATCATTAATAAACGCATAGACGAGCATTATGAAAAGGAAATATTCCTATGCAGGTACTGAGTATTGATTCAACGTAAAAGACGGATAAAAAGAGAAGGGCAAAGTATTCAAGTTATAACGTTACCAACAGAAATTCACCACACTCCGCATTGAGTTAATTGCGTAGGGTTGAGGCTAAATCTGATACTCTACATAAAAATTAACTGAATTAACCGGAGCTATTAATGTACATGCCTATTCTTAATCCCAGAGTTTTTCTGATCTTATTTTTTGTTGCTGCTAGCGGAGTCGCCTACGCTGATTTCAACGAACTCTCAAGTATTGCTACCGCTCTTGGCTTTAATCAAGAGGATGAGAAAAAGCTGCTGGCTGGCAAAATCATAACCGCTGATCTCCCTGAAACGACAGATAAAATGTTGGCAGAATCCTTTGCCATTTACGCACCCATATACACCTATAAAATCGCTGACCTTGTGCTGTCCGAACGCGTCTTCCAAGTTGATACCAATGTGCTTGCATCAGGACGTATTGATCCACTTAAGATAGAAGCCAGTTTATCTAAAGCAACGTTTACGTCTGCGGATGCTGAGGAAATTAAGCAACTGAAAAATTTTACCGGAGGCGATACGTTCAACCTGTCTTCCGAAGAAATTGCCAAACTTAGGGAATCCCTAATGGCTGGTAAAACTTCGACTAAAGCATTGTCTAAAGTTTACCGTGACATTCTGGCCGGTCGAATGAAAGCCTACCTAAAGT
>JAYTJI010000476.1:0-1103 GCA_043731245.1 Methylococcaceae bacterium
CCCTGGATTGACATAGCTAACAGACACCAACCAGCTGATAGTTAAAACACACTTAATGTTCATTTAATGCCACCACAAAGGGGGGTAACTAGCATAAGCTCATCCAGAGGCACTGGCTGTCCAATACCATAGCCTTGTGCATAATCTACACCCAGTTCATTTAATATATTGAAGATTTGTTCATTTTCAACAAATTCGGCAATGGTCTTTTTATCCATAATATGCCCGACTTCGTTAATGGCTTTTACCATGGCGAGATCCACTTTATCATCGACGATGTCCCGAACGAATAAACCGTCAATTTTAAGAAAATCAACGGGCAGGTTTTTTAAATAGGCAAAAGACGACAAACCGCTACCAAAATCATCCAGTGAGAACAAACAACCCAGCTCTCTTAATTGATTAATGAATTTAGTGGCCCGGGATAAATTGGCTATAGCCGCTGTTTCGGTTATCTCAAAACAGATTTTATGGGTTGGAATAGCCCACAAACTGAATTGTTCTGAAATAAACGCCAGCATGGATTCATCCGATAATGACACACCCGACAAATTGATGGAACAAATAGCTAAATTATTCAGGAAGTCCGGCTTTTGGGCAATCCACTCAAATAGGTGACTGATAACAAAGCGATCCAGCGCAGGGGCGAGATTATAACGTTCTGCGGCAGGCAAAAATGCGCCAGGCGGGATAATGTGTCCATTCTCATCCCGATAGCGCACCAGGACTTCAAAATGCAATTTTTCATCATTTTTGAAGAGTGAAACTATCGGCTGTCCGTACAGACAAAAACGCTTTTGTTCCAGCCCCTCCTTTATTTTTGATACCCATTGCATTTCTCCGCGCCTCAGGGACAATTGCTCATCATCAGGCCGAAATACATGCACCCGGTTTCGACCTTGATCTTTTGCTGCATAACAAGCCGCATCGGCTTCTTTAAGCAGCTCTACGGCGCTGCCGCTGGTTTCATTAATGGCTGAAACGCCGATACTGACGCCGATGACAAAACTTCTATCTTCCCAACCGAAATGAAAATCGCTGATCATGTCGCGTATTTTTTCGCAGGCTTTAGTCGCTTCAGCTATGGAACAGTCATACATCAA
>JAYTJI010000477.1:0-5236 GCA_043731245.1 Methylococcaceae bacterium
TGCCGTCGGAGTCATTGCAGGAGCGCTATCTGTTTGCCTGCAAACTTATCGAGAAAGCCTATCGTAGCGGTAGTTTCTGTTACGTACACACTGACAATACAGAACAAAGCCAAAAAATAGACGACCTGCTTTGGACTTTCCGGGCAGGCAGTTTTATTCCGCACCAGATATACACGGGCGAGTTACCGGGTTTTGAAAAAACAATCTTGGTTGGCTCGCTGAATCCACCTGAAGACTGGCAAAAAACCGTTATTAACCTATCATCCTATTGTCCAGAAGAGCCCGGCAAAATCGAGCGTATCCTTGAGATATTGGATAATGGCGAAGCCACCAAGGAACTTGGCAGGAATCGCTACCGGCAATATCAGCAGTCACATATACCTATTACAAAGCATAAGATAGGGCATTAAGCAATGTTGGGTTAACAGCTTTATCGTTAACCCAACATTTCCGCGCGAATGTGTTGGGTTGCGAAAAGATGCAACCCAACACTGTTAATACTCAACTTTAATCGACCCCAAAAACGTGCGTGGAGTAGCGAAATTGCCAGTAGCAATAGTTCCATCGAAAGTATCGGCGCTAGTAAAATAGGTTTTGTCCAGCAGGTTATCGATATTTAGTTGCGCTGTTATCTTGGACTTGCCGACATCAACACTGTAAGCGGCTAATAGGTTTACTAGAGCGTAACCGGGGGACTGAAGGGTATTGGCATTATTAACCGAGCCATCTCGTAATGTCACGCCGCCGCCAATTTTAAAGCCATCCAGCGGCCCTCTCTGCACTTCGTAAGTCGTCCAAAAACTACCGGTATTACGCGGCACAAACTGTAGGCGGTTACCCACTAGAAAGGTGCTGCCCGAAGCCGCTGTGTCATTACTTTTGGTGATGCGGACATCCTGATTGGCGTAAGTGGCAATCACGTTCCAGCCCGGCAGGATTTCACCCTGGATGTCCAGTTCCGGCCCCCGACTGCGAACTTCGCCAGCTGCTGCGGCAAAACCCAGCTGGGCAAGACCTGGAGCGGTGCTGTTAACGGCAACATTTTGCTTGGTCAGGTCGTAATATGCCAATGTAGCCCGCAGACGACCATCAAAGAACTCGGTTTTGGCGCCGACTTCCCATTGCTGGGCGCTGGTTGGCTTTAAGGGCGTGTCTGGCAAGGGAACACCTGATGAATCAAAGCCTGCGAAAGCCAATCTGTTTGGATTAGCGCCAAAATTTTCCGTGTAATTGCTGTACAGGCTTAACCAGTGCTGCGGCCGCCACAACAGGCCTACCCGTGGGGTGACCGCATCGTTAATGCCTGGCGTGTTTTGGACAATCGGGCTGGGAAATCCCGACCCGCTGGTTGCACGTACATAATCGTAGCGCAGGCCGCCCAAGACTTGTACGTTGTAAGGTAACTTAATCTGGTCTTGCAGATACAGGCCGTAATTATCTGTTTTGTTAGGAAATTGTAAATCCGGTGATGAATTTAAAGCAACGGGGCCGCCATGGACTGGATTATTGAGATCGATACTGAGGCTTGCAGGATCAGTAGCCAGCACAAGTTGATTTTGTTCTTTAACTTGATAATAATCACCGCCGAATAACAAGGTATGTTTTAACCCCCAAGTATCGAAGTGTCCGGTCAGATTGAGATTAGTGGTAACCGTATCGGTTACACGGCGACCGGTAATAGCATTACGCTCCACCTGATCGCCAATAATAGCGGTAGGGAATACGAAGATGCCGTAATCAACGTCCTGCCTTTTAAAAGCCACTTCGTGCTTGATAGGCCAGTCGTCGTTGAACTGATGTGACCAATTTAATTCCACGAAATATTTTTCAGTTTCCAGTTGATTGGCCTCCCCCAGATTCCGGTCAGGCGGGAGGTCGATCAAGCGTTGGTTCGGTGTAAGGTAGTCCACAATAGGCAAGGCCTGCGTGTCTGAGCTGGATAATTGACGCTGGTATTCGAAGTCCAGGGTCGCCTGGGTACGAGGGCTAATGTTCCATTTTAGGGTCGGCGCAATAAACACATCCTCACCCGAAACCAAATCACGGAATGAGTTGTTGCTTTGAAAGGAGCCATTAAACCGGTACAGCAAGGTATCGTCTTTGGTCAACGGGCCGGTAGCGTCGATGCTGGTGCGAAATAAGTCGTAGGAGCCGAACTGCTGATTCAGCGAATAATACGGCGTCGCCAGAGGTTGCTTGGTAGTGATATTGACCAAACCGCCGGGTTCAGCCCGTCCGTACAGAACCGCCGCCGGCCCTTTGAGCACCTCAATGCTCTCCACATTGGCAAATTGTTGGGGATCGCCAAAGACATTGTCATCGAAGCGAATGCCATTCCGGAAAATGGTGGTGGTTTCGAAACCACGCAAGAAAATCGATTGAGCGCCTCCCTGACCGGAAATTGCATTCGTAGTGACACCACTCACGTTTGTCAAAGCCTGTTCAAGACGGATCACCTGCTGATCTTTCAAAACCTGCTTGGAAATCACCTGCACGTTGAGCGGCGTTTCCATAAGCGGCGTATCGGTCTTGATGCCGCTGGTGGCGTTGGGGAGTACGTAGTTTGGATTGTAAGGGTCTTTTAGCATCGTAGCCGTCTTTTGCGGTGACGGTCATCGGCGGCAAAACAGTCGTTGAATCATCAGTTTTTTTACTGACTGGCGGCACGGCCTTTTTTACCGGAGCAGCCTTAATTGCCACTGTATTGTCCGATGTGAAGGTATGGCTTAGGCCGCTTTGGGCAAGCAGTATTTTCACCACCTGACGTTTACTATAATTACCTTTTAATTCGGGACTTTGTTTGCCTGCTATATCGCTATCGGCATAAAAGGGTTGTAATCCGGTCTGCCGACTAACGGCATTTAAGGCAAAGACTAGCGGTTGCGAGGGGATATTGAAAGGGTAGGTATTTTCTTCAGCTGCCGCAGCACCCATATAAATAGCCAGTGGCAGGATTATTATCAGTTTAGGTAAAGTACGCATCAGTTTTCCTTTAAGTTTGATTTGTTGGGTACAACAAATAAGACTGATTTGAGGGATGATGACCGCCACTTTTTTTAAAAAATATTTTGTTGCGTGTGTTAGCTTTACAAAACCGCGCGTACTCTGAAGTTTGATAGGTATAATTAGGACTATCAATAATACACAGGAGACTTCCATGAATACGAATATCGTAGTTGATGACGCGTTAATCAACCAGGCCATGTATTTGACTGGACTCAAGACACAAAAAGATGTGGTGGAAATGGCTTTGAAAACTTTGATTGCTGATAAAACACGCGATAAACTCGCATCGGCTTTTGGCCAACATCCCTGGGAAGGTGATTTAGAAGCCATGCGATCAGTTAATCGGTGGCCTGACTCGGTCAGGAAATTGGCTGGTGTATGGCAGGACTTTCCTGATGCTGATGCGTTACGCCAAACAGGTGTTCATGATGTTGAGCGGGAATCTTTTTGACATAAACGGCTAATTATTATTTTTAATGAGGTCTAAGAAGATGAGTTCTAACGTGTTTGAAACCCGAATCGAATTATCATTAGTTAAAAATACATCACATTCATATCCAATAGCAGAAGCTATATGAATTGCATCAGGTAATTTCCCACCGACTTCAGCCCTTAAGTCAGCAGATTTGATTAGACATTTTCTATCAATTGATAATACGGTTAAAAAATTACTGGATTGAATAAAAGAGCAGTATAAATCTTTGAGCTTGTGATTGTTGTCTTTGCAAGGTTTTACCAAGCATTCTGCTAAAGTTAATTCACTGGTTACAATGGTAAGCTCACTATTTTCAACCGCTTCAAATAAAGCGGTTAATACTGGTTTGTATTCTATAAAGCCTTCAATGGCATAAATAAAAATATTGGTATCCAGGTAAACGGTTTTCCCGAACAGACTATTTAGTCCCATTGATTTCTTTCGTTACTAATAAAACGATCTACTTCTTCAGGCGATTTAAAGGCCCCCTGTCCTTTACCGATCATGGCAACTAATGAAGAGGTTTTTTGTTTAATAGCGTCTCTACGAAATTTTGGTTTCAAGATAATAGTTCCTTGATGAACTGATAAATCCAGTTCGTCTCCGTCCTTGATTGCTAATAATTCACTTACTTCATTTGGAAGAGTGATTTGATCTGAATGCACACTAACAGAGGTCATAAGCATAGTTATAAAAAATTAAAGTATTATCCATTTTAGGGATAAGTCTTAATAAGTCAAATATCCCATTAATTTAGGGAATATCTAATTTCATGCCCATTCCTAATCAGCTGACTCTATGACAAACACACGCGATGCTGGCGAGGTTATTTTGACAGGCAAAGCGCCTGTTATGGTAGCGAGTGCAAGGCTCAGGTTATTTGAGGGAAATACGCCACTGACTTTGAGCGACTGCAAGCGCGGATCGGTTACTTGCAGGGTTATTTCGTGATAGCGGCCGAGTTGTTCTAAAACTACACCTAAAGGTTGCCCATTAAATACCAGTTGTGCTTTTTTCCAGGCAGTAATGGCAGCAACATCGGCATTGGCAATAGCGGAGGTTTGCCCCTTAGCATCGTAACTGAGCTGTTGGCCTACAGTGAGATTGTGCGGGGTCAATTTTTGACCGGTAGTGACGCTGACTTCACCTTCCAGTACGGTTACTGATACCTGTCCGGCTTCATTGTAGACATTAAAGCGTGTGCCTATATCTCTGATAAGTCCATTGGCCGCGATGACTTCGAAAGGTTTGCCAGGATTATGAACTACGGAAAACAAAGCCTCGCCGTGTTCCAACTTTACGCTACGCGTAGTCCATGTATCCTGCACACTGAGCGCTGTGTCTGTGTTGAGGTCGATGCGCGAGCCATCACTGAGCTGGATACTGTTGGATTCTCCTTTAGCGGTTCTGTAATGATCGGTGGTGATCAACGCCCACCAACGCGGGCTGAATCCTATAATAAGGATAAGTGATAAAACCCCCGCCAGACGTTTCCCTGAAAGGGCTCTACGCCGCTGCCGCGCTTTGCGTAAATAGCTGCGTGCTTCATCAAGCTGAGGTTTGGCGTGTGGTTCGATTTGACTTAAACCCTCCCAAAATACACTAACTTCCTGATAGGCACTTCGATGTGCCTGGTCTTGCGCTAGCCAGGCTGCAAAAGTTTGCCGGTCTGCCCCGGTGCAATCGCCCGAATGGAGCCGCGTTACCCAAAAGGTGGCTAGCTCATGTGCGTTGTCAGTGTTGTTCATAAGGATA
>JAYTJI010000478.1:0-2087 GCA_043731245.1 Methylococcaceae bacterium
TTATTTAAAACAATTAATGAACGAGACCTAAAAAGCGGCTGAGTTATAAGAATTTATTTTTCCTTTTTTCAGACTCATTTATCTATTGGAATATACTCAAAGCGCTGGCGATAGGCTTCGATAGCAGGAAATTTCTGCTCGGCGGGCTGCTTAGCCGATTTTTCATCTTTTTGGGGAGGGGGGCAAATCGTCTACAACTATGAACGTTCCGGGTATCATCCCCATCCAGCAACCCCAAGGAACTACGCCACTTTCCGGGGGTGTAAATTCGATAGTTTGCGCCCCCTCTTTCAGCTCGATTTTCATCTTGTATTGCGGAACCACGATGGTCTTGGTGCACTCATTTATTTCTTTGCCGTTGATCACCCATTTAACAGGAATTCCTTTGCGCAGGGTGAATCGGTTGGGCGAGAAACTGCTTTTCAGTATATCCATGTGAATAGTTTGTTCAGTGTCGCATGACGGGGTTTCTGCCACGGTCGGTGACAGCTGTTGCGACACGCGTGCGACCAGGGTATTAAAGTCTACGCCAGTGCCGGTGACCGCCAACCCGCGGTTAAGCATGATCGCCCCCAGAATCATGATGATAACGCCAGAGGCTTTTAGTAATTTTGGCGTCAGGTTTGCGGAAAGCATACTGGTGAGAAACCCGAAGCCTAACAGTAAAGGCAACGTGCCGATGCCGAAAAAGAACAAAATTGCCCCACCCTGAGTCCAACTACCCGTGCCTGCGGCCATCACGTACATGGCTTGTAAAGGGCCGCAAATAATCATCAGGCCATTCAAGAGTCCAATAACGAAGGGATTGCTGTGTTTACGGTATTCCTTACCAACGAAGCGTTTTATAAAGGATGGCGTCTTGATCTGGAAATGTCTCAGCAAAGGGAACGCATCCAGCATGTGCAGACCAAACAGAATCAGAAAAAATCCTGCTGCAATGCCCACTGCACCTTGCGTATAGGGCGTAAAAGCGATGATCGATCCAAGCCCTCCAAATAACGCACCGATCATGGTATAGGAAAGGGTTTTACCCATACCGTAAAGAAGATGCGCACCATGGGACTTGTGTCCCCTGGTTGCATTTTTTGCAGCATAGCTCAAAATCAGTGGGCCGCACATGCCCACGCAGTGAAAACTGGTCAGAAAACCAATCAACATTAACAAACCGTAACTCATATCTCGGCCGAGCCTGGGCATATCGGCATGGTTCATAAACCAGCTATCAAGCCAAAGAATAAAACTAATCCCAATCAAAGCCAGCATCACCGCAGCGATTTTTTTTAAAATAATGCGCAAGGAGTTACGCCAGCTCCGGTTTGTAGCATTCGTGATTAAGCTTTGTGGATCAGTGAATTTTTCCAACTCGGCCTGATAGCCGCTGCTTTCAATACAGGCAATGATCTTTTCTTGGGTAGTCAGGGTTTCGTCGAAACAAACTTGTACCTTGTCTCCGGTGTAATCGGCACTGACCGTATCGATTCCGGGCAGTTGCTTGACAGCGGCTTCGATAACTGCCTCGCAGCCTGTACAGTGCATACCGTGGATGGATAGTGAAAGAGTGCATTGGGTCATGGAAACCTTATGAGGTTGTACTATTGGATACACTGTTTATTCTCGAATAGCTACGAAAGCCCTCCGCAACGCGAAGCCTTAGCAATATACTTGATAGAGTAAATAAAACATATATTATTAAATACTTATATACTGGTCAAGTTTCGATTCACTACGCATAACTCGATCAAATCAGCCTTAGTGTAAAATATGTTTCAGTTGAGCAAATTAAAGCTGACTATTGTGTAGTAGGTTTCCCGGTATTTAATAAAACCAGAACACGGTAAGGCGGATTCGCCCTAAGGCAATCCGCCATAACCTTGACTGGTGTTGGCGTTTTGCTATCGCGAAAACGCCCTACGCGCTGGTCAAATAACTCTTCTTTTCTAAGGTATCACGCAAAAACTCATGGATGACTGGCAGCAAAGCCAATATTTCGCAGGCAATTGCAATAAAAATAAATTGACCCTGGTATTTCTGAAACTTAACTCTCCACCGGTAACCGATCTCTTGTGTTCCTATTTTAGCCCATGTCA
>JAYTJI010000479.1:0-6166 GCA_043731245.1 Methylococcaceae bacterium
ACTTGACGCATTAAAGAGATGGTGGAAAGAAAATGGACAATCTACTATTGTTGGTTTAGTTGTGGGTATTGCCGTCGTTCTGGGTTGGAATTACTGGCAAGGCCATAAGAAGACACAGGCAGAACAAGCGTCGGCGTTATACAGCCAATTAATTCAGGCAATTAGCACAGAAAAAAAAGACAGTGCAGAGAAGCTGGCGCAGCGTATACAAGAGCAATATCCTAAAACCCAATATGCAGCATTTAGTGGTCTACTGTTGGCAAAAATAAAAGTTCAGCAAGGTGATCTGGTAAAAGCGCAGGCGGTTCTGAAGGATATAGCGGCAGGATCAAATGAAGAGTTGATCAATATTGCCAAGATCAGGCAAGTTCGCTTAATGCTGGCCAGTGGTCAGTATGAACAGGGATTACAGTTAATTAACAATGTCGATCCGGCAACATCATCGAGTTTCTCAGGTAACTATGATGAACTGGTAGGCGATTTGTATGTTGCATTGGAACGATTCGATGAAGCTCGAAGTTCTTATCAAAAAGCATTGGAAAATGGGTACAAGTCACCCTTATTACAATTGAAAATAGATGATCTGACGGCCTCGGAAAAGCTGACGGTTCAGAATATTGAGCCGGCAAAATAATGCGCCTGATTATTCTTTTATGCCTTTGTTTAGCGTTGGCAGGTTGCGCTGCATTTGAATCCCTTGGTGAAGGTGTATCCGGTATTTCCGACTATTTTCTTGGTGGCGAAGACAATGCTGATCCACCGGCTTTATTAGTTGAGTATACCCCCGAAATAAAAATTGAAGAGATCTGGCAGGAATCGGTCGGTGTAGGGTCAGACGAACAATCTTTAAAACTGGTTCCTGTAATTGGCTCCGGAAAAATAATAGCTGCAGATAGGGATGGATTGGTTCAAGCTAGAAATTTGAGCACGGGGGACAAGATTTGGGAAGTGGAGACAGACGTCCATTTTTCAGCCGGGCCTGGTTTGGGTGTCGGAACCGTTATTTTGGGGTCGAGTGATGCCGAAGTCGTTGCTTTGAATAGTGAAAATGGTGCAGTGCTTTGGAAGTCTCTGGTATCCAGCGAAGTGCTTTCTGTACCGGTTATTGGCAATGGTATTGTGGTTGTCCGCACTACCGATGGTGCGGTTATTGCTCTCAATGAAAAGACTGGCGGAAAATTGTGGAGTTATGAATATAACACGTCTGCGTTAAGTGTGCGTGGGATTGGTGCCCCCATTATTGTTGGGGATAATGTGGTTCAGGGTTACGATAATGGCAAGTTAACAGCCTTACGTTTAACAGATGGCAAGTATGTCTGGGAAACCACGATCGCCATTCCAAAAGGACGGTCTGAAGTTGAAAGGCTGGTAGATATTGATGTTGATCCGATAACGGTGGACGGCGTAATTTATATTGCCAGTTATCGCGGCGGAGCCGCAGCTATTTCGGAATTAGAGGGTGATGTGTTGTGGCGTAACGAAGCTATTTCTTCTTATACTGGCTTGAGTAATGATTTTCGGCATTTGTATTTATCAGACTCGAGCGATGATGTTTTACAGTTAGAGCTGCGCAGTGGCGCGTCATTATGGAAACAAAAGGACTTACACCATAGAAAACTAACCGCTCCGGCTGTTTACGGAAATTATGTTGTGGTCGGCGATTTTGAGGGTTACGTGCATTGGCTGTCTACCAGTGATGGCAGGCAGCTTGGTCGTATAAAAGTCGCGGATAGTCCAATAGACGCCAAGCCTGTCGTGGTAGATGATACCGTGTATATTTATGCAAAAGACGGCACGCTTGCCGCTCTAAAAACTCAGTCACCTTAATTATGCTACCTGTAATAGCCCTGGTAGGGCGTCCTAATGTTGGTAAATCCACATTATTTAATTATTTAACCCGAAGTCGGGAAGCCTTGGTTGCCGATTTTCCAGGATTAACCAGAGACCGGCAGTATGGCCGGGTGAAGCACGGTGATCGTGCGTGTTTGGTTGTCGATACCGGTGGTATAGCCGATGATGCTGAAGGCATAGAAAGCTTCGCCAGAAAACAAGTGCAAATCGCTCTGGAAGAAGCGGATATCGTGCTGTTTATGGTTGATGCTCGTGAAGGGCTGAGTGCTTCGGATAAAGTTATTGCCGATACTATGCGGAAGCTTGATAAGCCAGTCATATTGGTAACCAATAAGGTTGATGGTATTGATGCGACCATAGCGGCTTCAGACTTCTACTCACTGGCTTTGGGTGAGCCTGTGCAAATAGCCGCCTCACACGGCAGAGGCATACCGGAATTACTGGAACGGGTAAATCAACTGCTCCCACCTGATACTGAAGAAGTTATTGAAGATGGGCGCAAAGGCATAGCTATAGCAGTAGTCGGGCGACCTAATGTCGGTAAGTCGACTTTGGTCAATCGGCTGTTGGGTGAAGAAAGGGTTATTGTATTTGATGAGCCGGGCACTACTCGCGATAGTATTTATATTCCTTTTGAACGCAGCGGTAAACAGTTTACGTTGATTGATACGGCGGGAATGCGGCGCCGGTCCAGAGTTTCAGAAACTATTGAAAAGTTTAGCGTTATTAAATCGTTACAAGCGATTGAAAAGGCCAATGTCGTTATTTATTTAATTGATGCGCGGGAAGGTATTACCGATCAGGATGCCCACCTACTAGGTTTAGTGTTAGAAGCGGGTAGGGCGTTGATTATTGGCCTAAATAAATGGGATGGGCTAAATACAGAGCAAAAAGACACCATTAAACGACAGCTGGATGTGAAGCTGTCCTTTCTTGATTTTGCCGAAAAACATCCCATTTCTGCATTGCATGGCAGCGGTGTTGGCAAGCTGTTTGATGTTGTATCTAAATTATATGACTCAGCGATGCTTGATATGTCAACGCCGGTGCTGACCAGAATTCTAAAAGAAGCTACGGTTGCGCATCAACCGCCGATAGTCAATACGCGTCGTATCAAGCTAAAATATGCACATCAGGGTGGGCGAAATCCGCCTATTGTGGTGATTCATGGCGTACAAACAGATGCGTTGCCGATTTCGTATAAACGTTATTTAATGAATTATTTTCGTGACAAGCTAAAATTGTCAGGAACGCCCATACGACTTGAGTTTAAGTCACCCGTCAATCCCTTTCACGGCCAAAAAAAGAAGCTCACCGATTGGCAGGTACAAAAGCGTGAACGCTTGACCAAACGCGCCAAAAGTAAAAAAGACTGATGTTCACGGTACAAACCGCTAACTACAACACACTTCAAATATTTCTATGGCAACTATTACATTTCAAGGCAAACCACTCAATACCTCTGGCGAATTACCTGAGGTGGGTAGCAAAGCGCCGGATTTTACTCTGGTAAGCGGTAAAATGGTGGATGTGACTCTGGAGAACTATGCAGGTAAAAAGAAGGTGCTGAATATAGTGCCGAGCTTGGATACACCTACCTGTGCGGCATCAGCGCGTAAATTCAACGAGAAGGCAGCACATTTCCATAATACGGTTGTGTTGGTTATTTCTGCCGATTTGCCGTTTGCACAATGTCGATTTTGTGAAGTAGAAGGCTTAAAACATGTCATTCCTTTATCAACCTTCCGCTCAGGATTTGCGGAGGATTACGGTGTAAAGTTGATTGATACCTTTCTTGCTGGATTAACCGCACGCGCAGTCATTATTATCGATGAGTATGACAATGTGGTTTATACGCAGTTAGTGAGTGAACTCGCTAACGAGCCCGATTATGAAAGCGTTTTAACAGCGTTGTAGGTAACACGTATTTTTAAAACTGCATTAAAAAGGTTTTCGAGAAACCATAAATAACAAGCAGTGGCAATCTGGGTACTCTATTGAAATTCCCGTCGCATAAGCCTTTTGAATCTCAAGACCAGTTCAAATTCGGAAATCTAAACTAGCGCGTCAGGCTTTCAAACGAAATTGACTTGGTAATTTTGCTGGCTTCGACTGCTCGCGCTCATTCGGCGTCTACTACGCCGTGTACTTCGCATCATTTAACGTCATTAAATAACCTGAATCTTACTGTGTTACAAGGAGTTGTCGTGTATCGATTTGTTAGCGCGGCATTTCCGGTGCTCATTGATTGACTACTAGTAAGCAATGGCAAGCAAAAAACAAAGACGTTAGTTATCTTTAGTTTGTTCAGTAGCTTGGTTTTATGGATAATGTCTCCATATACTCAGATTTTTCAATAGTTTCTACACAGGGTTTGACGATATGACAGAACAGATGAGTAGCGGTGTCGAATTAATGTTTGTCGGGATGGGTATTGTGTTCCTGTTTTTGACCATGTTGGTGATTGCGATTAATATGATGTCATCATTGGTACAGCGTTTTTTTCCGGACGCACCCACATTAGTGGTCGCTGCTAAAGTATCCGGCGGCACTGATAAAAGCATTATTGCCGCGATTACGGCAGCGGTGCATCAACACCGAAGCAAACATAAACAAAGTTAAATGTTTTTGTTAAATAGCTATAGGGAACCTCTAAAAACTGCCTATTAATGCTTCGACAGGCTCAGCATAAACGGTAAGTCACTGATTAACAAAGGAAGCCGTTCGCACTGAGCTTGTCGAAGTGCAATTTTTAGAGGTTCCCTATAAAATCAGACCCTTAATTGTTTTATATTTAACGCAATCAAACGACCCGAAAGGTCAATGATTAAAAACCTACAAAGGTATCTGGAGAAGAAATGGCCAAAGATAAAAAAAAGCCCTTAAACATCACTGAAGTGGTCTTGCGTGATGCGCATCAATCAATCTTAGCCACTCGTTTACGCATAGAAGATATGCTGCCGATTTGTGAAAAACTCGACCAGATTGGTTACTGGTCTATCGAATCATGGGGCGGCGCTACTTTTGACGCATGTATCCGTTATTTGGGTGAAGACCCTTGGGAAAGATTGCGTTTGCTGAAAGCGGCAATGCCTAAAACGCCACAACAAATGCTGCTGAGGGGACAAAATATTTTAGGCTATCGCCATTATGCCGATGATGTGGTCGATAAGTTTGTTGAGCGTTGTGCAATCAATGGTATTGACGTATTCCGTATTTTTGATGCGATGAACGACATGCGTAACATTGACCACGCGGTAAAAGCGGTACTCGCTACCGATGCTCATGCTCAAGGAACTATTTCCTATACCACCAGCCCTGTACACACTCTGGATACGTGGGTCAATCTGGGCAAACAAATTGAAGATATGGGGGCGCATTCCATCTGTATTAAAGATATGGCAGGGCTGCTTAAACCTTATGAAGCCTTTGAACTGGTCAGTCGCTTGAAAAAAAGCACCAAAATTCCCATACATTTACATAGTCATGCGACGACTGGTGTAAGTGTAGCCAGTATAATCAAAGCCGCTGAAGCGGGCATAGACAATGTCGATACCGCTATTTCATCACTCAGCATGACCTATGGGCACAGCCCCACCGAAACTATTGTCGCCAGTCTTGAAGGTACTGAACGTGCTACTGGTTTAGATTTGGTTAAACTGGAAGAAATCGCGCATTACTTCCGGGATATCCGGAAAAAATATGCCCAATATGAAGGCAGTCTTAAAGGTGTAGACGGGCGCATTTTGATTTCCCAAGTGCCTGGCGGTATGTTGACCAACATGGAAAGTCAGTTAAAAGAGCAGGGCGCGGCTGACAAGTTTGATGAGGTCATGCACGAAATCCCGCGTGTACGTGAAGACTTAGGCTTTATTCCATTGGTTACGCCCACATCGCAAATTGTGGGTACACAAGCCGTTATGAATGTTATGAATGGTGAGCGCTATAAAACCATTACCAAGGAAACTGCCGGGGTATTGAAAGGGGAATACGGTGCAACGCCCGCCCCTGTAAACAAGCTATTGCAAGACAGAGTGCTGGAAGGCGCACAACCCATTACCTGTCGCCCGGCTGATTTAATAGAGCCGGAAATGGACAAATTGATTGCCGAAGTACAGGAAAAAGCGAAAGCCGAAAACGTAAAACTCTCCAAAAATATTGAGGAGGATGCCTTAATCAACGGCATGTTTGCTCAGGTCGGCTGGAAGTTTCTGGTCAACCGTGGCAATCCCGTAGCATTTGAGGCAGCGCCCGATGCAAACGCTTTTGCGGCGGCTAACAATGCCCCTAAAACAGCGCTTGTTGATCCAGTCAC
>JAYTJI010000480.1:0-1058 GCA_043731245.1 Methylococcaceae bacterium
TTCCAAGCCTTCTTCCACAAAACGTTAGTGAACCCTAAAAAATGAGTTAAAACCCTGGCAGAATAAAGAATGGTGTATTTCTGCTAAACAAGATTCCGAATTTGTTTGTGCAATGGAAGATGTGTTGAATGTTTACAAATGTTCATGCGACGAAACACACCCACTCATTGACGATGATCCGGGGGCCATCTTCCAAATCGTTGTTGCGGTAAGCCCAAAGGTAAGCCCGTTTGGTTTTTCCACTGCATGGATCGAGTTGTGGCACCGGCGTTTCATCAGCGTGAATCGTGCCACGCACCCGTAGAGTCTTACTCAGTCGATCCGCCAAGGGTTGCAGGCCACACCCGTGCGCCCGACCCATGCCGCCATCGATGGTAGCGGGCGGAATCGGTGCCGCTGTAATGGTTGCGCAGGGACGGCAGGCGTATTGCGGACGAGATTGTGAAAGAATTATTGAAGATGCACTGTCTGGCGATTATTTTGTGGATGATCTTTCGGCTGCGGATTTTAAGCTTTAACCCATATTGACCTTGGTCAAACGGTTGCACGACAAACAACCACAGCAAACTACCGTATTTTGAAAAAACCACTCCTCCTCACTGGAAAGTGTGAACATCTATGACTAATCCAAAAAATAAACCTGTTGCACGATCCTTGGCGTGGAGCCTGGAAAGTGTGCCTCGTTCGCACACCGCTTGCAACAGAGTGTACTGCATTTCCTTCTTGGCTAACAGCACAACATTTATAGCAGAATTTGCGGCACAATTGGGAGACGCACAAGCGTACGGTTATAGCTAATTAGCTTTACTGCACTTGCAGTTGCTATTATAAATTCGCAGACGTTTAACCGGGCTTTTCATTCCATTGCGGCTTAGGCTCGGCATACTGCTATTGACTATGTAATATCGAATCGAAATTTTAATTGACAAGGCTCTTTTGTGCTTTTATAGTAGCGACTAACTACTATAATTTAAATAGAGGAAATTACTATGAGTACTGCAATTTTTTATCATGCCGGCTGCCCTGTTTGTTTGGGTGCAGAGCAATTAGTGGCCGAT
>JAYTJI010000481.1:0-1140 GCA_043731245.1 Methylococcaceae bacterium
GGTGGTATCGCCAATACTTTTATTGCAGCCGCCGGTTTTCCAGTCGGCAAGTCGCTGTATGAAGCCGATTTAATAGCAGAAGCACAACGCTTGATTGCCGCCGCCAAGCAGGCAGGCTCTGCTATTCCCATACCTGTTGACGTGGTTTGTGCCAAAGAATTTTCTGAAACCGCAATCGCCACCATAAAGAAGGTTGCAGATGTTGAAGCGGATGATTTGATTCTGGATATAGGCCCTGACACTGCAAAACAGTACGCCCAAATGCTAAAATCCGCTGGTACTATTGTTTGGAATGGTCCTGTAGGCGTATTTGAAATCGAACAATTCAGTCATGGCACACAAACACTGGCAACCGCCATTGCCGAAAGCAGCGCTTTTTCGATTGCCGGTGGCGGCGATACCCTGGCGGCTATTGACAAATACGGTATTAGTGATCAGGTTTCTTACACGTCTACGGGTGGCGGTGCATTTCTTGAATTTCTTGAGGGCAAAGAACTGCCCGCAGTGGCTATATTAAAATCACGCAGCTAAAAATAAGGCGTAGAATGATACGCTTATAACCTTGCACCTTATTCACTCTCAACCTGATCAAACAGGTTGGGATCTTTTACTTAATTTAGGTTTAAAAATGGCTAGAGTTACTATCGAAGATTGTTTAGAACACGTAGAAAACCGTTTCAAACTGGTTTTATTGGCAAGCACAAGAGCACGTCAATTAAGCCATGGTGCGACTGAATTTCTTCCTCGCGGTAAAGATAAAGATACCGTTCTTGCTTTACGCGAAATTGCAGCCGGTCATGTCACCACTGAGAATGTCAACCTTCTCCATCGTGTCGGTGATGCCCACGACCACAACCCCATGTTCTAAAGCTCCGCACCATGTCGAAAATAGCCGACACCATAGCTCCCAAACGCCTTCAGGATGAACTGATTGAGCGTTTATGTGCCACCTTGTCCGGCTATTTAGACCAAGCACAAATTAACGATTGTGTCCGCGCTTATGAATTTGGCGCGGCTGCGCATTCAGGTCAATTTCGTAAAAGTGGTGAAGCTTATATCTGCCACCCTGTTTCCGTCGCCATCACGCTTGCCGAGATGCGCATGGATGCCAGCGGCATCATGGCGGCAATTCTGCACGAT
>JAYTJI010000482.1:0-2430 GCA_043731245.1 Methylococcaceae bacterium
CCAAACGGCATCACTTATCAAACTTCATATAATATTGCGCCGTCTTGCGCAGTGCTTCATCCACAGTCACAGGTGGCTTCCAGCCTAACAAATCGCGGGTCTTGGAAATATCGACCTGTAGCGAGCCACACAGTCTCTGTGCCAACGCTTGTTTGCCTAACAGCCTTGCGCTCCACTCCAATATGAAGCTTGGCACTGGCAACAACCCTATTTTTTTGCCTAAAGCTGCCGCCATACGCTGTAACAATCCGGTAGTGGAAAGATCCTCGCCATCCCCAGCCAAAAAAGTCTGGTTAGCTGCGGCCGGGTGATGAATGCAGGTCACGATTAAATCAATCAGGTTATCCAACGCAACAAAACTGCGCTTATTATGAATTGCACCTAGAGGTAGAGGAAACCCTTTATCCAAGCAACGCATCATACTCTGGAAATTGGCTTTCACGCCTGCCCCATAAATCAGTGGCGGACGAATAATCACCACGTCCATAGCCGATTTACTGGCTAACTGACGTAACGCATCTTCGGCTTCGCGCTTGGAAATGCCGTAAGCATCAACCGGGGCTGGTTGGTCTTCAGCGGTATAAGGTTGCCCTAAAAGCGTACCTTCACCGTTTACCTTAATTGAACTAATGAAAATGAAGCGCCGCACCCCTGCCTCAGCAGCCTGCCGGGCAAGCTTCAGCGTGCCATCAACATTGACCCTGCGAAATTCAGCGAGAGGATTTGCCGAGTGGTCTTGCATCACATGCACCCGTGCGGCAAGATGGATAACAATCTCTATACCGCGCAAAGCCGCAGTCCAATCCGTCTGGTCGTCTATGGCTCCAATTATCGACTGCTCAAAATCATCATTCGAGACATTCGCAGAACGGATTGCGCCCCGAACCTCATGCCCTTGCCGCAATAATTCTGCACAAAGCGGTTTGCCTACAAAACCACTGGCTCCAGTTACCAAATGTCTCAATATACGATCATCCATAATTTTCTGTTACATAGTGAGACGATTTGCGAAGGAAGGGTTTCTCTATGAAATGCCAGAGCAAAAACGCCACCATCATCACCAATACAGTGGATACAAGAAGCATTACCCAAGGAGAGTCCCTGAATAAGCCATAAGAGATTAGTATCTGCAATATTGGAAAGTGAACAATGTATATCCCATAGGAAAAATCACCGTATTTATCGAAACTCCCGAGACAGGGAATAACGCATGCAAAGCATACAATCAGTATACCCAATGCGAGAGGCTGAACGGCCGCCCAAGGCAGCCATGACTGTAAGGCAAATGCCGCAACAGCTAAGGGTAAAAGCCATGATGCGTACCTGGATAGATGTTGAAGGTAGTAATATCCCGCCGCACCGGTAATAAAGAAGGCAATCTGTCCGGGTAATTGTCGCTGTAACTCATGATAAAGCCCTGATCCGGTTTTGTCGGCCAACCATTCCATGCCCATTGAATAAATTACTGAGCAAATGTACAAGATTATCAGTACTGATAGTCGTCCAAATTTTCGAAAAGCCATAACTACCAACGGTACAAAAAAGTAGAACATGACTTCGATTTTCAAGGTCCATAGCGCACCATTTACTGCCTGTAGCGAATTGCTTTTAAACAACCCCGGTAAATTGGGTTGCAAAAAATTAAGAAATAACAAATTGGCTGAGATATATTTAAGGAGTTGAAATGAAAAATAATCGCTCAAGGCGGAAGAACTGATAATACTCCCAGAAACAGCGCAGGCCAATATGATGAAAGAATAGGCAGGATAGATTCGTCTGGCTCTTTTCAAAAAGTAGCTCTGAGTGTCACGCGAGTTTTCATAGCTCTTAAAAACCAAGAACCCGCTGATCACAAAAAACGATTTAACGGCGACTTCAGGGGATAGGAATTTGCTTAATACCGTGAGCGATTCCGCCCCGGACAACACGCAGGCATGAACCAGGAACACTACGAAAGCAAACAAAAATCTTAGCAGGTCAAAGTTATTCTGCCGCAGTCTAGGCTCACTTGAAAGAGCAGTAAAAGATGAGTCGAGTTCATTCTCTGTCAAATTGGTCATCTCTCAAGCTGCTCTTTCATATCCATTTACGCCACTGTAATCGCCAGAAAGCAGGCGAAAGAAAAAAGCGCAGCATGCTTTTCAAATGCCAGCACATATATCTGAGATTGCGATGGCTGCTACGTTGCGCTTGGTGTATCACCTTAGACTGGGGGCATACGACAACTTCATAGCCTTGCAAGCGCAATCTGGCGCATAAATCTACGTCTTCATAGTAAAGAAAATAGCGCTGATCAAAGCCACCCAATTTCTTGAATGTTTCAGAACGAAACACCATAAACATGCCGCCCACCCAGTCAGGAAAAAAAGGCTCATCATTAACCAAGTAGTCACTGCCTTCGCAGCTGCCGAATGCCTTGCGAAGTATCTT
>JAYTJI010000483.1:0-4103 GCA_043731245.1 Methylococcaceae bacterium
TATATCTTTGCGCTGTTGACCTTGCACTTGCAGTCTGTTTTATCTTCATTGGCGTTAGCGAAATTTTCTATGGGTGTGAATGGACATTAAAATGCCGAAGCCGGATAGCAAGGTGACAATAGATGTGCCGCCATAACTGATTAAAGGCAAAGGCACACCAACTACGGGAAGAATACCTATGACCATGCCGATGTTGACAAAAACATAAACAAAAAAAGTAAAGGCCAGACTGCTCGCCAATAGTCGACTATAGGTATCCTGAGCCTGCGTAGCAATATAGAGGCAGCGTGCAATAATTAACAGATACAGAATCAACAGTCCCAAGCAGCCGGATAAGCCGAATTCTTCGGCAAATACGGCAAAAATAAAATCGGTAGAGCTTTCAGGCAAAAAATCCAGTTCCGACTGGGTACTACCCAGCCAGCCTTTACCATAAATACCGCCAGAACCAATGGCTATTTTAGATTGAATAATATGGTAACCCCTGCCCAGCGGATCAGCTTCAGGATTTAGGAAGGTGAGCACCCTATCACGTTGATAGCCGCGCATAAAATGCCATAAAATGGGCGTCAATGACGCTAATCCACCGATGATCGCCAATATAAATCGCCAAGAAAGGCCCGCAAAAAATAACACGGCGGCACCTGAACTTGCCACCAGCAAAGCCGTGCCCAAATCAGGTTGTTTGGCTATTAATAAAGTAGGAATGATAATAAGAATTGCGGCTATAAGCAGTTGTTTAGACTTGGGTGGTAGCGAGTGTTCTGCCAAATACCAGGCAATCATCATCGGCGTCGTAATTTTAATCATTTCTGACGGCTGGAAACGAAAAAAACCCAGATCCAGCCAGCGCTGCGCACCTTTGCCTATCTGCCCCATAATAAGGACAATAATAAGCAGGAAGATGCCGAAGCCGAACAGCAATGTTGAATACCGTTTAAATTGATACGGATGTATATGGGCTAATACCGTCATCAAAAAAAAAGCCAAACCTACACGACCTGCCTGACGCATCAGCAAATCCATTTCCTGACTGCCGGCACTGTATAAGATCACAAAGCTCAGCAATGAAGTAAGAAATAAACCAATGAACAGAGGAATGTCTATGTGCAGCTTTCTAAGAACATTGCCAAGTATTGAAGGCGGTTCAAATTGTTCGTGACGAGTTTCAGTCTTCATTATTGTCCTGTAAAAATTGCTTGATAACCCGCCCTGCAATAGGTGCGGCAACCGATCCACCGTGCCCACCATTTTCAACAATGACTGCTACGGCAATTTTAGGGTGATCTGCCGGTGCGAAAGAAATAAATAGTGCATGGTCACGATGCTTAAAATCGATGCTATGTTCGTTATATTTTGCGTTTTGTTTAATACCCGTAACCTGGGCAGTTCCGGTTTTACCCGCAATTTGATAGCTGATATTTTTACTAATGCCTTTAGCCGTTCCGCGTGCGCTATGAACAACATTTATCATTCCTTCGATGACCGTATTCACATTATTCTGTTTAAGTGGAATGCTGTCTTTATGAATTTCAGGGCCTGGACGAGTGCCGCGTGCGTTAACAATTTTCTCTACCAAAAAGGGTGTAACGACATTCCCTTTATTCGCCAAAGTTGCTGTGGCCCTGGCTAGCTGCAATGGAGTAACCTGATGATAGCCCTGCCCTATGCCGGTGATGAGTGTTTCCCCCGGATACCATTCTTGATTTTTTTTATTACGCTTCCATTCCCGCGAGGGGAGCAGCCCTTCTTTTTCTCCAAGCAAATCAATACCGGATTTTTCACCAAAGCCAAATTTCTGTAAAAAGGTATGTATATGATCTATACCCAACGTCGCCGCCAGCCGATAAAAATACACATCGCAGGATTCAGTGATGGCCTGATTTAAACCTACCGAACCATGCCCGCTTTTTTTCCAGTCCCTATATCGGTGGCTCACGCCGGGTATTTGATAATAGCCTGGACAGAAGAGTCTTTGCTGAGGGCTGATAGCATTATATTCAAGACCTGCCAGCGCGATAAACGGCTTGATTGTAGAGCCGGGTGGATATAAGCCACGTAAGGCCCGATTATAGAGTGGCTGATTTTCCGATGCTTGCAATGCTTGGTAGGCGTCATTGGCTATACCGACGACAAAAGGATTGGGGTCAAATCCGGGTCGGCTGGCGAAGACCAATACGCCGCCGGTTTTAATATCAATCGCTACAACAGCGCCATTGAAGGTATCCAACGCATCATAAGCCGTTTTTTGTAATTCAATATCCAGGGTTAAATAGAGATTTGCACCGGGGTCTGGATTAACTTCGTTGAGTGTATTGAGAAGCCGGGCCTGCACATTGGTTTCTATTTCTGCATAACCGGTTTTGCCATGCAGTTCATTTTCATAAGAACTCTCAATACCCAGTTTGCCGATATGCGTAGAGCCTCTATACTCAGACATAGGCAGATCTTTAAGCTCTTCCTCGTTAATACGGCCTACATACCCAATGACATGTGCGGCTAGATCGTTGTATGGGTAATGTCGCACCAATCGGGTGTGAATATCGACGCCAGGAAAGTAAGGCCTGGAAACAGCAAATTTTGCTAATTCTTCATCACTCATGCTTAATAACAGCGGTGTACTGGTGAAGCGTTTTTGGCGTTTGCGCAGCTTCTGATATTGGTCTATTTTTTCGTCCGGTATGGCGAGTAGTTTCTGCAAGCGTAACAAGGTGTCGTCCATGTTAGTGACTTGCTCCGGGATCAGTTCCAAGCTATAGGATGGTGTATTTTCGGCTAATACTTTTCCGTGCCGATCATAGATCATGCCTCGAGTGGGTACCAAGGGAACGATCTTTATGCTGTTTTCTTTTGCCAGTGACGAATAATGCGCTTGATCGACTATTTGCAGATAAATAAGGCGGGCAATCAACCCCAATGTCAATAGAATAACAACCACGAAAGCAGCAACAATGCGATTGAGAAACAGACGGTTCTCTGCTGAATGATCTTTAAGAGCATACATGTTAGACATGAATTGTAGCGATTTCTATTTAAAGCGCTGAGACAGACGGACAAAGCGCAACACACCATAAACTAAGGGCCAGCATAGCGTACCGGTAAAAACAGGCAACCAGAAAGCCGCATGAAGCTGTGCCGGATGTTGCATATTTTTTATAACAAACAGCAACAGCTGGGACAGCAATAGGCAGAAAAAAACAAACAATCCCTGCTGTATTAAAGGATATTGCCGTAACCGTTTGTGCAGTTTAAGACAAAGGTAGATAACCAGTGAATAAGCCAGCGCATATTGCCCGAGCAATCTACCGGTCAATACATCGGTAAGCAAGCCCAATGTCCAGGCATGAAAAATACCAACCCGCTCCGGTATCGCAATTGACCAGTAAATAAGAAACAAAAGCACCCAGTCCGGGTTAAAACCTGCCATTTCTCCAGGCCAGGGCGCTATCCTTAAGCACATTCCCACCAGCAGCGTTAATAATATCCACAAGAACCCAATGGTGTTATTCATCTGCATGCGTTTTTTTCTCCGCTTCGTTTGTCACTGGCTTTGTAATAAGCGGTATCGGCGTTGCGTTACTCCAGACTATCATTAACTCTCTGTTACGGTCTAACAAGGCTTTTGGCGTAGCCGTTATGGTAGCGAAAGCTTTATTGGCTTGCGAAGTAAACTCGTCCACAACAGCTACAGGATAACCTTGTGGAAAAGTACCGCCTAAACCTGAGGTTATGAGTAAGTCACCGGGGCGAATATCGGCATTGCTGGGCAGAAAAGGTAGTACAAGACGGTTCAATTGACCGCTACCTACGGCAATAGTTAATAGGCCATTACGGTTGACCTGAACGGGAATGGCATGGTTCGGGTCAGTAATCAACATAATCTCGGAGGTGAACGGTAACGCCCGAAAAACCTGCCCGACAACACCATTTGCATCCATGACCGGCTGTTGCGGGTGAACACCAAAACGAGTGCCTTTGTTGACGACAACGATATGTTCATAGGGCGCAATATTGACTGCCAATAATTCGGCAACCATGCCCTGCTCACCCAGCTTAAAAGAGTTTTCCAATAGCGCACGCAGACGAATATTCTCTTTCTCCAG
>JAYTJI010000484.1:0-5268 GCA_043731245.1 Methylococcaceae bacterium
ATGTCCTGCTGCTCAGCCTCGTTGTGCTGTTTTATTTTAAGCAGGAGTTTAAAGGACTTATCCATAATGGCTTCAAAAGCCTTTGCAGTTTGATTAGTGGCAAGCAATTGTTTTGCTGTTTGTGCCTGTTGATCAAAGATGCCGGGGATTTCGATGGCCTCCAGGAACAGCAATAACTGCTTGCTGACTATGCCTATATCAATGTAGGGGGCGAGGATGTTTGGGTCGGAACTGTCGTCAGGTCCGATAGCCTCAAGCAGGGCGATAAATAACTGATTAGGGGTTTCAAAGCTGTCGCTATCAGCCTTTTCCCTTAGACGTTGCAGTACGTTTTGCTGTTTTTCGGTTGTATATTGACGAAGCAGGAAATCAAACAGCAGTCCGGTTTCCAAGGACTGGCTTTGTCGCGGTGTATGCGCCAGTTGAGATACGGCTTGGGTGAATTTTACCAGCTCATCCTTCAATTTCAGGTTAGCGATGCCGTTGTTAAATTTTTCACGAATATTCAGCAGATACGGATCCAGTAAAGGGTCCAGTCCCGTGGTCGCGATGGTCAGGCGTACTATGGTTTTACAAAGCAGATCTTCGGTTTCCTGATGGGACTGGTCTGATTGTTCCTGATTATCAAGCAGAGACAGATATTTTTCTTTCCATTTATCCGGTTCAGTTGCCTTACTATAAAAACTCATGCTCAATCTGCTCAACGATTAACTAATGAAATTGCGTGCAACCGGCGGTTTTTTATACCGCCTTGGCAGTGGAAATAATTATTTTGCCTTGCTTTCCTGCTGTATCAATTGGTTAACACCTTCCAGCATTTTTTCATGGGAACCGGCTAAAGGGCCGTTGGTTTTATACTTGCCGTTAATAACGATCGCAGGTACACCGCTTATGCCGTAACGACCGGCCGTGGTTGCTGCCTGGCGCACTTTGGCATCGATCAGAAACGAATTAAAGGTGTCGTGGAATTCGCTTTCTTTAACGCCGTGTGCAACAAAGAATTTAGCCAGTTGGTCTTCGGTTTCAAGATTCTGTTTTTTATTTTGTATTGCATCGAAGAAATCTGTATGAACTTTATCGACTACGCCCAGCGCTTCAGCCGTAAAATAAGCTTTGGCATGCTTGCCCCAAAGGTCACTGAACACAGCGGGTTGACGGATGAATTCAACATTCTTTGGCAGCGTTTTGATCCAAGTTGCCAGTAGGGGTTCAAAGCTATAGCAATGTGGGCAGCCGTACCAGAAGAATTCAATGACTTCAACCTTAGCCGGATTTTGTGTGGGCTGGACAGATGAAAGCTTTTCATAGCCCATTTGCTCTGCTTTCAACATAAAAGAGCAGGAAAACAATAAAATTAAAAAACTGGTTTGAGTAATTTTTTTAAGCATGGTTTGGTTCTCAAGTAGTAGTGCGGCTTAGATAAATAGTTAGCTTATTTCATCATAGAAATACGATAAGAAACGGCCTTAATTTCTTCATCAGTCATTTTTTTGGCAATCATGTGCATCATGTTTTCAGGGTTATTGCTGCGTAAGTCAGATTTAAAATCGGTAAGCGTCTTTATTAAATAATCGGCATGTTGTGATTTTAATGCCGGAAATGCCGCAGGCTTGTTGCCTTCACCGATAGGGCCGTGGCAAGCGATACAGGCTGATACTTCTCTGGTCAGGTCGCCATTGCGATACAAGTCACTGCCTTGAGCAATAAGAGCCTGTAAGGGATCAGCGCCGTTAGCTTTTTTCCCTGCCGGCTTTTCATCCTCGTCGTCATTATCCAAAACGGGCAGTTCGTTTACTGAAATTTTTTGTGCAGCATAGTAAGCGGCAATATCAACCATATCGTCATCACTTAATCCCATAGCGATAGAGGACATCATGGGGTTTTTACGTGTACCGCTTTTAAAAGCCTGCAACTGCTTAATGAGGTAGGAAGAGTGCTGCTCTGCAAGTTTTGGGAATGTTGAGACCAAGCTGTTACCGTTATCTCCGTGACAACTGACACATGAAGCTGCTTTTTCTTTTCCTGAGCTAATATCGCCTTCTGCATGTAAAATACAAGGAGCGCTGGAAAACGCCAGAATTAGTGAAAGTGCCAGCAATTTTTTTTTCATTGGATTCCCCTTGGAATAAAGTATTTATTTTATGGTAGCCTTTAATGTAAGCAGGCTGCTGTGCGTGGTCGAATTCTACCCTAATTAGTAAGCTTAAGCGAGGCAACGATGAACCCAGTTTATCATCAAGCAAAATTTATTAACAGCTCACCCGATCTTAAAGATACGCCTGAAGATCAAGGCATGGAAGTGGCCTTTGCAGGACGCTCAAATGCAGGAAAATCAAGCGCCATTAATACCTTGACCCGGCAAAATTCATTAGCCAGAATTAGTAAAACACCCGGTAGAACCCAGATGCTCAATTTTTTTGAAATCAATGACCAACAACGATTTGTTGATTTGCCAGGTTATGGGTATGCAAAAGTACCGGTCGCGGTGAAAAAAAAGTGGCATGAGCTAATGGAAAACTATTTAACCAAGCGCAAATCATTGTGCGCAATTATTTTGGTAATGGATGTGCGTCATCCCTTGACTGAGTTCGACTGGCAAATGGTTGAATGGTGTCAACATACCGGCTTGGCGTTGCATATATTGTTAACCAAAGCCGATAAACTGACTTACGGAGCGGCTAAAAATACCTTATTTAATGTGCAAAAAGAACTCAAGGATATTAACTTTCCACTAACGATACAGTTATTTTCAGCATTGAAAAAAACCGGTATTGATGAAGTGCATCAAGCGCTTGATCTCTTGTTTAATCAAGTTGAGCAGCCTGAACTGGAATGAGGTTATAAAAAGAAAACCCCAAAGTTTAAAAAAACACTTTGAGGTTTGAGGAAAAATCAGCCGATCAACTAAGGGGGGAAAACGGCTGATTCAACACCGATAAGGCATTGCATCCTTACGACTTAAGTATAGTTGAAAAGTTTCAGTAAAATTAAATTATTTTAATGAGCTTCGTCCCAATTATTGCCTATCCCTATGTCAACAATCAGCGGCACATTCAAATCGGCAGCAGTAGCCATGATGGTTCTAATAGTCGCGGCGCAGTGGTCTAGCTGATCTTCTGCAACTTCAAATACCAGTTCGTCGTGAACTTGCATAATCATTTTGGCATCCGGTTTTTCCTGAACTAGCCATTGATCAGTACAAATCATCGCGCGTTTAATAATATCTGCCGCCGTGCCTTGCATGGGTGCATTGATGGCAGTACGTTCGGCGTATTGGCGAAGTGCTGCATTACGTGATTTTATTTCGGGCAAATATAAACGGCGACCAAACAGGGTTTCAACATAGCCCTGTTCGCGGGCTAGCTCTCTGATGCTATCCATATAATTTTTAACGCCGGGATAGCGGGCAAAATACAAGTCTATATACGATTGCGCCTGACTACGCGATAAGCCCAGTTGCTGCGCCAGGCCAAAAGAAGACATACCGTAAATCAGTCCGAAATTAATCGCTTTTGCCGAGCGGCGTAAATCTGTGGTTACTTGCTCCGGGGCTACACCAAATACTTCTGCCGCCGTCGCTCTGTGGACATCCTCACCTGCGCTAAAGGCTGTTAGTAAGCCTGAATCAGCGGATAAATGCGCCATAATGCGCAATTCAATTTGTGAATAATCCGCTGCCACGATTTTATAGCCTTTCGGCGCAATAAATGCCTGCCGGATTTTTCGCCCTTCTTCGCTGCGAATGGGGATGTTTTGCAAGTTGGGGTCAGATGAAGACAGCCTGCCTGTAGCGGCTACCGCTTGATGATAAGAGGTGTGTATTCGACCCGTCTTATCATCAACCTGTTGCGGCAGTTTGTCGGTATAAGTCGATTTTAGTTTGCTTAAGCTGCGGTATTCGAGAATCAGTTTGGGCAAAGGATAATCAATAGCCAGCTCCTGTAGCACCGATTCTTCGGTTGACGGCTGGCCTTTGGGCGTCTTCTTTAACACGGGGAGCTTCAGCTGATCGTAAAGAATGTCCTGAATTTGTTTAGGTGAGCCTAAATTAAAAACACGCCCCGCGAGATCATGCGCCTGCTGCTCAAGGGAGACAATGTGATTGGCCAGCTCCAGACTTTGCTGAGCCAGCATGGCGGTATCAATTAATACCCCATTGCTTTCAATGCGGGCCAACACGCTGATCAAAGGGATTTCTATTTCTGAATACAAGGTGAACAAGCTAGGGCATTGTTGCAGCTTAGCCATCAGCACTTGATGCAGTCGCAAGGTAATATCCGCATCTTCAGCCGCGTAAGGGGCGGCTTGCTCCAGAGACACTTCCTGAAACGGGATTTGTTTCGCGCCCTTACCCGCAACATCTTCATAATGAATGGTGGTTACGCCCAAATATTCTTTGGCGAGGTCATCCATATTATGCTTGGTTGCGGTACTGTTTAATACATAAGATTCCAGCATGGTGTCGTGGGTGATGCCACGCAATGTTATGCCATGATTTGCTAACACATGCGCATCATATTTGAGATTTTGCCCCAGCTTGGCTTTATGCGAATTTTCCAGTAGCGGGCGGAGTTTTTCCAGGATTTCGGTACGGTTTAACTGCTCGGGTACGCCCGCATAATTATGGGCTAATGGCACATAAGCGGCTTTGCCCGGAGTTACCGCAAAAGACACGCCGACTATCTTTGCCTTGCTGTAATCAAGGCTCGTTGTTTCTGTGTCAAAAGCAAACAACTCAGCATTCTCAAGCTGTTCAAACCAGCACTTAAATTGCTGATCGGTCAATACGGTTTCGTAGTTGGATTCGATAATGGCGGGTTTATCTTCAACAATGATGGCTTCTACATTGCTATCCAGCATCTTCACCCACGATGAAAATCCCAGGCTGACTAACAGATTTTTCAGTTCTACCGTATTTATGGGTCGACGCTTTAAATCGTCAATGCTGTAAGGCAGATTAAGATCGCATTTGATCGTGGTAAGCTGTTTAGAAAGCGGTAGTTGGTTTAGACTGGCGCGGAGATTTTCGCCAATTTTACCGGTAATTTTATTGGCATTAGCGATCAAGTTCTCCAGGGTTTGATATTGCTCCAACCATTTTGCAGCCGTTTTGGGGCCAACTTTAGGCACGCCGGGGATGTTGTCGCTGCTATCACCCATTAAAGCCAGATAATCAATAATCTGTTCCGGTTTAACGCCAAACTTGTCGATAACGCCCTGAATATCCATGCGCGAGTTGGTCATGGTATTCTCCAGGGTTATCTGGTC
>JAYTJI010000485.1:0-10621 GCA_043731245.1 Methylococcaceae bacterium
GTAGTTAATCCCCAGATCAGTTAATGTTGCCGTTAATGTATTAAAATGGTTAAGGCTTTCTTCACCCAGATAAGCCATTAATTCGGGAGCATTGGCAACAAGCTGTTGCATTGCCGGGTTTTTGGTGTCCAGAATCCGCAAAGGATTGGTCTCCAGCCGTCGTAAGCTATCTTCATCCAACTCATCGAGGTGTTCCTGGAAATAACCGACTAAGATTTCCCGATATACCAGCCGTTCAGCAATAGTACCCAAAGAATTCAGCTGTAAGCGCACCTTATCGCGAATACCCAGCTTTTTCCATAAACGATCCATGATCAAAATTAATTCAGCGTCAATATCAGGCCCGGACATGCCATAAGTTTCAACGCCCAATTGAAAAAACTGGCGATAACGCCCCTTTTGTGGACGTTCATGGCGATACATGGGGCCGTAATACCATAGCCTATGTACCTGATTATGTAATAGCCCATGCTCCAGACAAGCTCTAAGGCAACCTGCTGTACCTTCCGGGCGCAGGGTTAAAGAATCTCCGTTACGATCATCAAAGGTGTACATTTCTTTTTCGACTATATCGGTAACCTCACCAATAGAGCGTTTGAAAAGTTCTGTTTTTTCTACAATAGGCAGGCGGATTTCACTGTAACCATATGCACCCAGCACGTCCCGTATCATTTGTTCTGCGTACTGCCACAGTGGCGTTTGCTCGGGAAGCACATCGTGCATCCCTCGAATTGCCTGTATATTATTAGCCATGTTGATCAGAATAGCCTGTTATTGTAAAACCGGATGGATTTTTTTTGCTTCATCTGAAAGTGGAAATTTTTCCAATAATAAGTTTTGGTATTCTTTGGCCAGCTCTGTATTGCCTAAAGCACGTTCTGTTTGCATACCAAACCATAATGTTCCTGAAGTATGGGCTGCACTGGCCAAGTACCGTTGTAAATAGCCTTTTGCAGCCCAATATTCGCCGCTTTGATAGCTGATTTTTTGCATTTCCAACAATGCTGGCGTATAAGTATCGTTAAGAATAAGTGCTTGCTTAAAGTAAGCCTTAGCTCTTTGTGTTTGTTTCATTGCCAACTGGCAGCGCCCGGCATTGGTTAGAGCTAATTCCTGTCTATCGTTTAGCTGAGTCGAAATTGCTTGGGTCAATAAACCCATACCTCGCTCATATTCGCCACGGTCACAAAGAAAACGGCCAAGGTTATTTTGTACGCTCCAATCATCAGGCGACAAATCCAGCGCCTTTTCATAGTGGCTTTTAGCTTTGTCATAGTCATTTAACTTTTCGTATAAAAAAGCAAATGCATTATGCACCTGAGTATTGTTGGGATCTTTTTTTAGTGCCAGTTGCAGGTTCTCTTTAGCTATCTCCAGCTTATTCAGATCCAGGTAGCGCACTCCCAACTGCAAATAAACATTGGCAGAATCTTCATTTTTAGCGCCATTTCCGGTGAATGCAGCGCAAGAAGTTAATACAACCGCAAAAAGGAGGCTGGCAGTAAGACGATTAGTAATTCTTGAACTATCAGGCAACACTTTCTGAACCTACTGTCTTTAACTTAAGGTGTCTGCGGCTTTTATCTACAACTTGCCCAACCAATTGACCACAGGCGGCATCAATATCCTCTCCACGAGTTTTTCTAACCGTTGTCACTATCCCTGCATCGTTTAAGACCGCTTTGAAACGATTAATTGTTTCTCTGCTTGAACATCGATAAGCGTTATTAGGAAACGGATTAAAGGGTATTAAGTTGAGTTTTGACGGCACTGTTTTTAATAATTTTATGAGACCGCGAGCGTCCTGCATAGAATCATTAATACCATCGAGCATCACATATTCAAAAGTGACCGTGCGTCGTGGTGCAATCTTTGCGTTATCCCTGCATGCTTCCATCAACTCCTTTAATGGATACTTTTTATTAATCGGAACCAGCTCATCTCTTAATTCATCCGTGACTGCATGTAATGATACGGCGAGACTGACATCACATGCTTGCGTCAAACGATACATAGCAGGCACCACGCCCGAAGTGCTGATGGTCACTCTGCGTTTGGAAAGCCCAAAGGTAAAATCATCCATCATCAGATTCATAGCGGCGACTACATTATCAAAATTAAGCAAGGGCTCGCCCATGCCCATCATGACCACGTTGGTAATTTTTTTACTTGTCCCCAAACGTTTTTGCGCGACAATAACCTGGCCAATAATTTCCGCCGTCGTCAGATTACGGTTGAATCCTTGTTGAGCAGTAGAGCAAAAAGTGCAGGCCAACGCGCAACCGATCTGTGATGATACACATAACGTCCCGCGTCCTTCTTCAGGAATGAAAACCGTTTCGATTCGATTACCGCAACTGGTTTGCAATGCCCATTTGTATACACCATCGCTAGCGATTTGTTCAACTACAATCTCTGGCGTGGACATATAGCAATTTTCATTGAGAAAAGCCCGCAAAGATTTGCTTAAATTCGTCATCAGGTCGAAGTCTTCCACACCTTCCTGATAAAGCCATTTAAGCAATTGTGTTGCCCGAAAAGGTTTTTCACCGTGTCCGACAAAAAAAGCCGTAAGACCTTTTCTGTCGTAATCGAGCAAATTAAACCTTTTAGGATTAACGGGTTCTGGCACAGAGTTCATTGTCTGAGAAAAAGAAAGCGATTTCTCTTTTAGCGGTTTCGGTTGCATCTGAGCCGTGTACTGCATTTTCATCAATACTGGCAGCAAAATCGGCACGGATAGTGCCAGCCGCCGCTTCTTTAGGATTAGTTGCACCCATTATTTCGCGATGCTTAAGAACCGCATTTTCACCTTCCAGCACTTGCATTATCACAGGGCCTGAAACCATAAATGAAATTAAATCCTTAAAGAAACCGCGCTCACTGTGTTCTGCGTAAAAACCTTCAGCCTGTGCTTGAGTCAGATGTAACATTTTTGCGGCAACGATTTGTAAACCGTTTTTTTCAAATCGGCTGTAAATTTCACCGATAACATTTTTTGCGACTGCGTCAGGTTTAATAATTGAGAAAGTGCGTTCTATTGCCATTATGTTTTAAAACTCCGGATGGATAAAAAAGATTGCTGATTATAGCCGATAAAAAGACATGAAGCACTCGGATGACAGGCCGGGATGACTGATAAGCACGGATTTTATACCTTATCTGTAAATCCGTATAAACTCGCGTGCTGTATTGTTAAGGCCGATGATCTATTTCCGCGCCTTCTTTGGCCGGTATCATCAAATCCTCAGGACTAATGCCCAAAAGCAACGCCATAGGACTGGCGATAAAAATAGATGAGTAAGTACCAAAAAATACGCCAAATAATAGCACGATGGAAAAGTTATGTATTATTTCACCACCCAGAAAGAACAAGGAAACCAGCACCAGAATCACTGTCAACGAAGTCATAATGGTTCGGCTTAACGTGACATTAACCGAAATATTCATGATTTCTTCGGTCGATGTGTTTCTTAATTGTCGAAAATTTTCGCGGATACGGTCGTAAACCACAATCGTATCATTCAAGGAATAACCGATAAGGGCAAGAACCGCAGCCAATACCGTCAAATCAAATTCCAGTCCTAAAACAGAGAATAATCCCAAGGTCACAATAACATCATGAATTGTCGCCAAAACCGCACCTACAGAGAACTTCCATTCAAAACGCCAGGCAATGTAAATCAAAATACAAATTGTTGAATACAATAAAGCCAAAAAGCCGTCTTCCGCCAGGTCGTCCCCGACTTGGGGGCCCACATATTCAACACGACGCACACTTGCTGGTTCTGCGGTAGTTTTGTTAATCGCTTCAAGTACCTTGGTGCTTAAATCGGCGCTGCTTACCCCTTCATGCGGTTTCAACCGAATCAGGACATCTTTTGCTGTGCCAAAATTCTGCACAGTGGCATCGTTAAAACCCTCCGCATCTAAAGTATTGCGAAGGACTGTTAAATCTGCTGCTTTTTGATAATCGACCTCAATCAATGTACCGCCAGTAAAATCAATACCCATCTGCAAACCGCGAGTAGCCAGCGATCCTATCGAGATAAGCATTAGCACACCGGAAAATATCATTGCTATATTCCGGTTACCTATAAAATTTATATTTGTTGTCTTCATTGTAACCTTCTAAAATTTCGACGTACCAAGCTCAATATGTTGTTTAAGCATTGTAGTTCTAGGCACCATTTATCCATTATTACCAAGATTGGTGCATGGGATACACAAATGCTAAATGGATAACTTCTCAACCCTACGGTTACCATATACCCAGTTAATAACCATTCTCGTACCGGTAATGGCCGTAAACATGGATGACAAAATCCCGATAATCAGCGTGACCGCAAAACCTTTTACAGAACCGGTGCCGTAAGCAAATAACACTACTGCCACTACAAGATTGGTAAAGTGGGAGTCAAGGATAGTTGCAAAAGCTTTATCATAACCACTAAATATAGCTGATTGCGGAGTATTGCCGTTTTTAAGCTCTTCCTTAATCCGTTCAAAGATCAACACGTTAGCATCAACCGACATACCCACAGTTAAGATGATCCCGGCAATGCCCGGCAGCGTTAGTGTTGCCTGCAACATCGACAAAATTGCCACGACAATAACAACGTTAAACGCCAGCGCAAAGTTGGCAATCATGCCGAATAGCCGGTAATAAACCGCCATAAACAGCACAACCAACGCAAAGCCAACTACAAACGACAACATGCCTTTATTAATGTTATCTTGTCCAAGGCTTGGCCCAACGGTACGCTCTTCAACTATATCAACCGGCGCCGCCAGCGCTCCTGCCCTTAACAACAGCGACAGATTACGTGCTTCCTGCGGACTATCCAATCCAGTGGTTTGAAAGCGCTTACTGAATACACCCTGGATAGTCGCCACGTTGATAACTTTTTCAACCTTCTCTTTATGACGCACTTTTTGACCGTTGACCACTTTTGTATCGACTTTATATTCAATAAAAACCACTGCCATCGGCTTACCAACACTCACTTGGGTCGTTTTTGCCATCTTGGCTGCACCAACACCATTCAACGAAATATTAACCGAAGGTCTGCCGTCCTGGTCAACGCCTGAAGACGCATCAACAATTTGATCACCCGTTACAATAATGCGTCGATCTAACAGTATCGGATTACCGTTTCTTTCATAATACAATCGACTGCCTACTGGAACATGCCCGGAAACCGCCTGTTGCACATCATGCTCTACATCAACCAAACGATATTCCAAGGTTGCCGTCGTACCCAGAATTTCCTTGGCACGCGTCGTATCCTGTACGCCAGGCAATTGAACCACGATACGATTCTCGCCTTGCTGTTGAATGACTGGCTCTGCAACCCCTAACTCGTTGACCCGATTACGCAAAGTGGTCATATTTTGCGCTACAGCAAATTTCTTAATTTCGCGCTCTTCTTTCTCGGAGACTTTTAGCCAAACTTGATCCTGAGCTTCCGGCTCGGTAATATCCAGTGTACGAAAATCTTTATCCAGAAGCGCCAACAACGCTGGTTTATCCTCCGCCGCCTTCAACGTCACTTTAATAAAGCCGTTGTCTTTGGAAACAGACTGATAGTGCAATTTTGAGCCTCTTAACGCCAGGCGCAGGTCATCGTTATAGCGTTCTTCAGCTTGCTTAACGGCTGCATCCATATCTACTTCCAACAGGAAATGCACGCCTCCACGTAAATCCAGACCTAAATACATGGCATCAGCGTGTAAAGCACGCAGCCATCCAGGTGTTGTAGGTGCCAAATTTAGCGCAACAGTGTAGTTGCTGCCTATGCTATCTCTTAGTAAATCAGCTGCTTTAAGCTGATCATCGGTATTATTAAACCGGGCTAAAATACGCCCGTCTTTAAACTCAAAGGCTTTAATAGCAACCCCAGCTGTTTTAATGTCAGACTCAATCCGGTTTGCCTGTTCCTGCACTATGCTGGTGGCTTGTGTCGATGACACCTGAACAGAAGGATCATCACCGTACAAATTCGGTAACGAATAAATAATCCCGACAACAAAAACAAGCAGGATTAATAAATTTTTCCAAAGTGGGAAATGGTTTTGCATGTGTTATTCCAAATAATTAAACCGCGCTTTAGCTTACTCAAGCTGTTTGCCTGGCTACGCGCTATATCATTAAACTTTAACTACTTTTTTAGTTATCGCTTTGTAAGTTCCTTTTGGCATCATGCTCTCAATGCTTTGGCGTTGCACTTGAATAAAGGTATTGTCGCAGATTTCAATCTTAACAAAATTATCATCCAGATCAACGACTTTACCCAAAATACCTCCAGATGTAACGACTTCAGCGCCTTTGGTCATTAAAGCAATCATCTGCTTCTTTTCCTTAGTACGCTTGGCTTGAGGACGCAAAAACAAAAAGTAAAAAAACACCAAAATACCCAGTGGAAACAGCATACCTTCAATGCCTGGCTGTTGGGCAGCGGGAGCTGCTGCCGCTAAAGCGTCAGAGATAAAAAAACTCATGATTATCCTCAATTGTTGTTGTAATTTAAAAAAGTTCGCCATTATGCCATAGACGTCAGGGCTTTTCCTCGTTGTTGGTAAAATTGCCGGACAAAAACCTCCAGCTCTTGCTTTTCAATCGCATCACGCAAGCCCTGCATCAGGCTTAAATAATAATAAAGATTGTGTATCGTATTAAGCCTGGAACCCAGCATTTCCTTACATTTATCCAGATGACGCAGATAAGCTCTTGAATAATTTTGACAAGTATAGCAGCCGCAGGATTCATCCAGGGGCTTGTTATCAAACTCATATTGACTGTTCCTGATCTTTACCACGCCGAAACGAGTGAACAAGTGTCCATTACGCGCATTGCGCGTAGGCATCACACAATCAAACATATCAATACCGCGCCTGACTGCTTCTACCAGATCTTCCGGCGTACCCACGCCCATTAAATAACGCGGTTTACCGACAGGCATTTTGCTGTGAATCACATCCAGCGTCGCCATCATTTCATCTTTGGGCTCACCTACTGACAAACCGCCGATAGCATAACCATCAAAACCAATAGCCAGCAATCCGTCTATTGATTCCTGACGCAGATGCTCATACATACCTCCTTGCACGATGCCAAACAACGCCGATGGATTATCGCCATGCGCTGTTTTACTGCGCTCAGCCCAACGCAATGATAAGCGCATGGAGTCGGCGGCTTCGGAAACCGTTGCAGGATAAGGCGTACACTCATCAAAAATCATCACTATATCTGACCCCAAATCACGCTGCACCTGCATAGATTCCTCAGGCCCCATAAAAATAGCACTACCATTAATGGGTGATTTGAAGGTGACGCCTTGTTCGGTAATCTTTCTTAATGCCCCCAAACTAAATACCTGAAAGCCACCGGAATCGGTCAGAATGGGTTTATCCCAATGCATAAAATCATGCAAATCGCCATGCGCTTTTATAACAGCGGTCGTCGGACGCAACATTAAATGAAAGGTGTTACCCAGAATAATTTGCGCACCCACACCGGCCAGATCTTCCGGCGTTAATGATTTCACTGCGCCATACGTGCCAACCGGCATAAATATTGGTGTTTCTATAACACCCCGTGCAAAAGTAAGACGGCCACGCCGAGCATGACCGTCAGTATTGATTAAATTAAATTCCATGCCAAAAAGTATTTCCCCATAACGAAGGTTGTAGATTATCCAGCCTTTTTAGTCTTTTGTGCAATAAACCATATCCGGGCTTTACGTTGCATTGCTCTCTAAACTCAACATCTGTCATATTTATGATGTCCCGAAATCAAATTCTCTGATAATCTTTATCTGCTTTGGGACGCAAATAAATACACATATCTATCATTCATAGAGAAAATAAATGCTACACGAAATAATCAACTGGCTTATCACGACAATCGGCTCTATGGGCTATACCGGCATTTTTTTGCTGATGGCGTTAGAAAGTTCATTAGTGCCAATTCCTAGCGAAATCATCATGCCGCCAGCCGGGTATCTGGTGCAGCAAGGAAAAATGAACATGGCGCTGGTCATACTTAGCGGCACGCTAGGCAGTTTGTTTGGTGCCTATCTGAATTATTTCGCTGCCCACTATTTGGGCAGACCGTTTTTACTCAAGTACGGGCGTTATGTGTTGATAACAGAAGAACATTTCCGTCGTGTTGAAGATTATTTTGCCAGCCACGGCGAAATCTCTACCTTTATCGGCCGTCTGTTACCCGTTATCCGCCACTTGATTTCATTGCCCGCAGGATTAGCGGGCATGAACCACATCAAGTTTTCTATTTACACATTGCTTGGCTCTTTCATCTGGGTATCTATTCTGACCTGGATTGGCTATTTCCTGGGTCATAACGAAACATTAATCATGCAATACTCTCATCAGGCAATTATCGGCGTTCTGACTGCCAGCTTTGTTTTGGTGACCGTCTACATTTTCCTTCATCGAAGAAAACTTTCCAAAACTTGAACAGGACAATAAAAGTGAAACGCACTTTCAACCTATTGGTGTTATTGCTGTTACCCGCTGCGGCTTATGCCGGCGAAGCTTCGGAAGTTTTAAGCACACCCCACCCATTAAGTTTAACCCATCATATTGTTGGCTATATTTCTATAGCTGTCACCGTTTTGGCATATATAGCCGCAATGTCGGAAGAAGTCATTGCACTGCGTAAATCCAAACCGATGGTCTTGGGTTCGGCGCTGGTGTGGTTTGCAATATGTATTTACTATGCCTTGCACGGCGAAGCCAAAGTTGCTGCAGTCGCATTTGAAAGCAATCTACTGGCTTATATCGAATTATTTTTATTTATCCTGGTATCTATGACCTACCTGAACGCCATGGAAGAACGCGGTATTTTTGACGGACTCAGAATATGGCTCCTAGGTCGACAATATAGCTACCGGCAACTGTTCTGGATTACCGGAGTACTTGCCTTTCTTCTTTCTACAGTGATCAGCGGCATGGCGGTAGGCCTTTTAATGGGCGCTGTTGCGGCTGCGGTTGGTAAAAAGAAGAAAGAATTCGTCGCCCTGGCTTGCGTTAATATTGTCGTTGCGGCCAATGCTGGCGGTTCGTTAAGTCCTTTGGGCGGCATTTCGACGCTGTTCGTCTGGCAACATAAAATCCTGCCTTTTTATGAATTTTTGTCCTTAACTATCCCATGCATGGTCAACTTTCTTGTACCCGCAGTCGTCATGCATTTTTTCGTACCAAAAGAAACTCCGGCTGCTTCCACCAGCACCATCTGGCTTCGTCGCGGCAGCAAGCGGGTTATTTTACTGTTCATCGTGACACTCGCTATTACAGTTTCTTCTAATATCGTTCTGGAATTGCCGCCTGCCGCAGGTATGATGGCAGGCCTTGGTTTATTACAATTTTTCAGCTTTTATCTGACCAAAACGGCACATGAAGTTGAAAGTGACTTTGCCCATGTCTACCAGCTCTTCGGGGTGGAAGCTCCCAGGGATAATAAAAAACAAGACTTTGACGTTTTCAAGAATGTTGGCAACGTAGATTGGGATACGCTGTTATTTTTTTACGGCGCGATGATGTTGATTGGAGCCTTGGGGTTTCTCGGCTATCTTGATGCCATTGCGCATTTTCTGTTCGGGCAGATTAGCGCCACGGTTGCCAATATTAGTATTGGCCTCTCATCTGCGTTTATTGATAATGGCACCTTGATGTTTGCCGTATTGAGCATGCATCCTGATCTGCCAACCGGTCAATGGCTGTTATTAACCCTAACCCTTGGCGTAGGTGGTAGTCTGCTGGCAATAGGATCAGCGCCCGGAGTCGCTTTGCTCGGACAGATCAAGGAAGGCTATACCTTCGCATTCCACATGCGCTGGATGCCTGTTATTTTACTGGGCTATTTCGCCAGTATTGCCGTGCATTTCTGGATTAATGCCAGGTATTTTTAAGCTATACTCCGCGCGGTCACAATTGCAGATTTTAAAAAGTGCTGAAAGCCTTAATTTATAAGAGTTACCTGTGTTTGAATTTTCCGCATCTAAGACCGTGCGGAGTATAGTCGGATGTGACTGTTAAGCGGTGTTTTTTTGAATCAATGAAAAACTGCCGTATATTTTCTTTATCTGAATGAGTTATTGGACAGAAATTATGCCATACAATTCGCCGCCACTACCGTGAACTGAGTAGCGTTATTAGCAGACATAAAAAAGGCTGGAGTTAATCCAGCCTTTTCGTCTTATTTTAAGGTTAGTTTAACAAGCCCTGCAACAATCCATTCAACTTATGCACAAAGGCAGCCGGATCATCCAATTGCCCCCCTTCGCTCAAAATCGCTTGGTCAAATAGAATATGGGTCAAATCAGCAAAACGGGTATCATCCTGCTCGGCTTTCATACGCACAACCAGCGGATGGGTCGGGTTAATTTCAAAAACCGGCTTTCTACCCATGCCCATACCCATACCCATCATTTGACCGGCATCTTTCATGATCCTTTCCATGTTAAGGCTCATGCCATAAACGTCGGCGACCAGACATGCGGGTGATTCGGTTAAGCGATGACTCAAGCGTACGTCACTGACTTTTTCGCCTAACACATCTTTAATCTGCGTAATTATCGCTTCAAAATCTTTATTGACT
>JAYTJI010000486.1:0-7742 GCA_043731245.1 Methylococcaceae bacterium
GACTTCAGGCGCGTAGCTCAGTTGGTTAGAGCACCACCTTGACATGGTGGGGGTCGTTGGTTCGAGTCCAATCGCGCCTACCAGACATTAAAGCACTGCACTAGCGGTGCTTTTTTTATTGTAGCAAACAAAAAGTATAAAGATGCCAGTAATTACCCTTCCTGATGGTTCTAGTCGTGAGTTTGACCACGCTGTTACAGTGATGGATGTTGCCCGGTCAATAGGCTCAGGGCTAGCCAAGGCAACCTTGGCGGGCCGGGTTAATGATGTTTTGGTCGATGCCAGTACCATAATCGAGCAGGATGCTAAATTGCAAATCATTACCGCAAAGGATGAAGACGGTGTTGATGTCATTCGTCATTCAACTGCGCATCTTTTGGCACAGGCCGTTAAGCAGAGTTTTCCCGATGCGCAAGTGACCATTGGCCCGGTTATCGAAAATGGGTTTTATTATGACTTTGCCTATCAAAGACCGTTTACGCCTGATGACCTGACAGCTATCGAGGCAAAAATGCAGCAACTGGTTGCTGAAGATTATGCCATTAGCCATTCGGTATTAAGCAGGGATGCGGCGGTCAAGTTTTTCAGGGAGCAGGGCGAAAACTACAAAGCAGAAATTATCGAGTCTATTCCTGCGGATCAGGATTTATCCCTGTATCAGCAGGGCGGATTTACTGATTTATGTCGTGGCCCCCATGTGCCCAGCACCGGCAAATTAGGCGCATTTAAACTGATGAAGATTGCCGGCGCTTATTGGCGCGGTAACTCTGACAATGAAATGTTGCAGCGTATTTACGGCACAGCATGGGGCGATAAAAAAGAATTACAGGCTTATTTGCACCGTTTGGAAGAAGCAGAAAAGCGCGACCACCGTAAACTGGCAAAAACACTGGATTTATTTCATACCCAGGAAGAAGCTCCGGGTATGGTGTTTTGGCACGAGAAAGGCTGGATTATTTATCAACAGGTCGAACAATATATACGTGAAAAATTACGCGTAAATGGTTATGGCGAAGTTAAAACTCCACAGCTTGTAGATCGCTCGTTATGGGAAAAATCAGGGCACTGGGATAAATTCGGTGCGATGATTTTTACCACGCATTCGGAAAATCGCGATTATGCGATCAAGCCGATGAATTGCCCGTGCCACGTTCAAATTTATAATCAGGGTATTAAAAGTTACCGCGATTTGCCTATTCGTCTGGCGGAGTTTGGTTCCTGTCACCGTAACGAGCCATCAGGTACGTTGCATGGCTTGATGAGAGTCAGGAATTTTGTACAGGATGATGCGCATATTTTTTGTACGGAAGCACAGATTCAAGAAGAAGTATCAACCTTTATTGATATGTTGTTCGCTGTTTATAAGGACTTTGGCTTTGAAGAAGTTATTATTAAGCTGTCAACACGTCCTGAAAACAGAGTAGGCGATGATTCGGTTTGGGATAAAGCAGAGAATGCCCTGGAATTAGCGCTTAATACCAAAGGCTTAAAGTGGGATTTACAGCCTGGCGAAGGTGCTTTTTATGGGCCTAAAATTGAATTTTCATTAAAAGACTGCATCGGACGAGTCTGGCAGTGCGGTACGATTCAGGTGGATTTTTCCATGCCGGGTCGATTGGGCGCTACCTATATTGCTGAAGATGGATCAAAACAAGTGCCGGTCATGCTACATAGGGCTATACTGGGATCGCTAGAGCGGTTTATCGGTATTTTGATCGAACAACACGCAGGAACCTTTCCGGTTTGGCTATCCCCCGTGCAAGTTATGGTGCTTGATATTGCTGATCGTCATGCAGAGTATGCGTCTCAAATCATGATGCAGTTAGAGCAACAAGGCATCAGGGTAAAAATAGACTTGAGAAATGAGAAGATCGGGTTTAAAATCCGCGAGCATTCTATGCAGCGCGTACAGTATCTTGTCATTATCGGTGATAAAGAATTAGAAGATCAAACCATTACAGTACGTACGCAAAAAGGTGAAGATTTAGGCAGTCTGTCAATCAGTGAATTTACCGAACGGTTAAAGCAAGAGATTGCGGATAGAAAACAATAGTAATTTTGGAGGATTAGGGTATCGCTGCTAAAAAAGATGAAACGCGACTGAATGACGCAATCACTGCTAGGCGAGTGAGAGTTACAGGCGCAGAGGGTGAGGCATTAGGTATTATCTCGCTGGATGAAGCCAAACAGATTGCTTATGCGGCAGACTTGGATTTAGTAGAAATATCGCCAAATGCAGATCCTCCGGTTTGCAAGATAATGAACTACGGCAAATACCAGTTTGAATTGAACAAAAAACTTCAAGTTGCCAAAAAGAAACAAAAGCAAATTCAGGTCAAGGAAATTAAATTCAGACCTGGAACCGACGAAGGGGATTATCAGGTTAAACTGCGAAGTTTAATTAAATTTCTTAATGACGGTGACAAAACTAAAATCACTGTCCGTTACCGTGGTCGCGAAATGGCGCATCGGGAAATCGGCATGGATCAATTAAAGCGTATCGAAAAAGACTTGGAAGAAATAGCCATCGTCGAACAATTTCCTAAAATGGAAGGTCGGCAAATGATTATGGTTATGTCACCAAAAAAGAAAAAATAAGCATAGCTCTTTTTGTTTCGTTGGATTCATCTTATTGAAACGCAAGCTCGCGTCTCAATAATTGATAGCACAGGGTGTGCTGTTAGAAGCATTACTTTAAGTAATGCCAGTAATTCTTCAGGGCCGTGCATTTTGCCTTGCTGGGTTATTTCTCAGGGATTTTTTATTTTTATATTATTGGAGCAAACAAATGCCAAAGATAAAAACTAACCGTGGTGCTGCCAAGCGTTTTAGACGTACAGGCAACGGCGGTTTTAAGTGTGGACAGTCGCATCGCCGTCATATTTTGACCAAGAAGTCGACTAAAAGAAAAAGACAGTTACGCTCACCGGCAACTATTCATCCATCAGATGTGCGCATGGCTGCACGTATGATGCCTTACAGTTAATGATGGAGATCAGCAATGCCTAGAGTTAAACGCGGCGTAACAGCCAGAGCAAGACATAAGAAAGTTTTAAAGCAAGCGAAAGGTTACTACGGTGCCCGTAGTCGGGTTTATCGTGTTGCTAAACAAGCGGTCATCAAAGCGGGTCAGTATGCGTACCGCGACCGTAAACAAAGAAAACGTCAATTCCGCGCCTTGTGGATCGTCCGTATTAATGCGGCTGCACGCATGTATGGAATATCCTATAGCCGCTTGATCAACGGCTTAACAAAAGCCAATGTCGCAATAGACCGTAAGGTTTTAGCTGACATCGCAGTACGTGACATTGAAGCATTTGGCAAAATAGCAGAAATCGCTATAGCCAATCAAAGTCAACCTTAAGTAGAGCGCAGTTTCTCTTTATTGAGGCATCTTATGATACCACCCGGGTCTTTTCAGGAAACGGGTGGTTCAGGATTTTGATCCTGAAGCCCTGTTTTAATAATCTCCATCCCCTAACTAAAAGCGAGCAGAGCATTGTCGGCTACCCTTGAAGAGATTCTCGCGCAGGCATTACAAGAGCTTGCCGCAGTCAATGACCTTAATCAACTTGATAAGGTGCGTGTCCATTATCTGGGTAAAAAGGGCTTATTTACCCTACAGATGAAAGAACTTGGCAGTCTTGATCCCGAGCAACGGCGATCTGTAGGCCAGATAATCAATCAGGCTAAAGATCATTTTCAGGAACAATTGGAAGTCAGCAAAGAGCAATTGGAAAATGTCGCATTAGCTGCGAGACTAGCGAATGAGCGTATTGATGTTACCTTGCCCGGCCGCGGTCAATCGGTCGCAGGCTTACATCCGGTTACTACGACGCTGAGACGGATTTCCAGGATATTTGCCAGTGTCGGCTTTAAAGTCGTTGAAGGGCCTGAAATCGAAGATGATTATCATAACTTTGAGGCGCTTAATATTCCAAGCTCTCACCCGGCAAGGGCCATGCACGACACCTTTTATTTTGATGCCCATACGGTATTAAGAACACATACCTCACCTGTGCAAATTAGAGTGATGGAGTCTGAAAAGCCGCCCTTAAAAGTGATTGCGCCGGGTCGTGTTTATCGCTGCGATTCAGATATTACGCACACGCCAATGTTTCATCAAGTGGAAGGTTTCCTGGTCGATACGGATGTCAGTTTTGCTGATTTAAAAGGCGTGGTTTATGAATTTCTGCGTGCATTCTTTGAAAAAGATATTCAAGTTCGCTTTAGACCCTCTTATTTTCCCTTTACCGAGCCTTCCGCAGAGGTCGATATTGAATGCGTGATGTGTAACGGCGAAGGTTGTCGTGTATGCAGCCAAACCGGTTGGCTGGAAGTGATGGGCTGCGGTATGATTCATCCTGAGGTTTTTAAGGCGGTTAATATAGATAGTGAGCACTACAGCGGTTTTGCTTTCGGTATGGGTGTTGAGCGCCTCGCGATGCTGCGCTATGGTATTAACGATTTACGGTTATTTTTTGAAAATGATCTTAAATTTTTAGAGCAATTTAATTAGTTGCCGTCACACAGGAAAACTTGAATCATGCAAATTAGCGAAGCCTGGTTAAGATCGTATGTCAATCCGGCGATAAGTACAGAAGAATTGGTCGAGCAATTGACGATGGCGGGTCTGGAAGTTGATTCTGTAGAGCCGGCCGCTGCAAAATTTAGCGGTGTTGTTATTGGTGAAGTGCTGTCGATGCAGCAACATCCTGATGCGGATCGTTTGCGTGTTTGCCAAGTTGCTGTAGGCGAGGCAGAGCCACTCCAAATTGTTTGCGGTGCAAGTAATGTAAGGGTGGGCTTAAAAATTCCTGCGGCATTGTGTGGCGCGGTATTGCCGGGCGATTTTAAAATAAAAAAATCAAAACTGCGTGGCGAAGAATCCTTTGGTATGTTGTGCTCAGAAAAAGAACTGGGCCTGGCAGCTGATGCTAATGGTTTGATGGAGTTAGCAGCGGATGCGCCAGTTGGTGTTGATATTCGCGATTATTTAGCACTGGATGACGCCATTATAGCCGTTGATTTAACGCCTAACAGAGCCGATTGTTTATGCGTTGAAGGGCTAGCGCGTGAAGTTGCTTTACTTAACAAAATGGATTGGGTGACTACCCAAGTCGACAATACGCCTATTGGTCATCAAGATACATTAACTGTATCAGTAGAAGCCGCAGAGGCTTGTCCCCGTTATTTGGGGCGCTTGATTAAGGGTGTAAATGCCAAAACAGTGACGCCTTTATGGATGCAGGAGCGCCTACGTCGTTCAGGGTTAAGAAGTCTGGGGCCTTTGGTTGACGTAACTAATTACGTGTTGTTAGAGCTGGGGCAGCCCTTACATGTATTTGATGCAGAAAAGCTATCAGGTGGTATTACAGTACGTTGGGCTAAAACGGATGAATGCCTGACCTTATTAAATAATCAGCTTATCAAGCTGGATAATGAAGCCTTGGTTATTGCTGATGATAAACAAGCCTTAGCGCTTGCCGGTATCATGGGTGGCAATAATTCGGCAGTCAATGACGAAACCCAATCGGTATTTTTGGAATGTGCGTTTTTTGCACCGCAAAGCATAGCGGGTAAAGCGCGTCGATTTGGTTTGCATACTGATTCATCGCATCGTTTTGAACGCGGCGTTGATGCTACGTTGCAAGCCAGAGCTATTGAACGTGCAACACAATTGATTATTGACATTGCCGGTGGTAGCGCTGGAGTGATCACAGAAGTAACGAGTAACGCTAATTTACCGCAACGCCAAGCTGTTTTTTTAAGGCGGCAACGTATAGAAAAGACATTGGGCATTGCTTTAGCTGATGAGCAAGTCATAGATATTTTTCAACGCTTAGGGATGACTGTTCAAACACAAGCCGATGGCTGGCAGATTATCCCACCGGGTTTTCGCTTTGATATGGCTATTGAAGCAGACTTAATCGAAGAAATCGCGCGAATCTATGGTTATAATAACTTGCCTAGCAGCAGTTTATTAATGCGTTCCGAATTAGGCACAGCAACTGAAGCAGTGCTGGACATAGATCGTGTTAAAGATTTACTGGTTGACCGGGGTTATCAAGAAGCGATTACCTACAGCTTTGTCGATGAAGATATTCAGAAGGCAGTCGCCCCTGAAATGGACGTTATTCGGCTAAAAAATCCTATATCCTCTGAATTAGCAGTGATGCGCACTACACTTTGGTGCGGCTTATTGAAAGCAGCCTTATACAACACCAATCGTCAGCAGAATAGAGTGCGCTTTTTTGAAACCGGCCTGCGTTTTCTTAAAAAAGATGGCGAAACGCATCAACAAAAAATGTTGGCGGGTCTGGTTTTAGGCGAGGCTTATAACGAACAATGGGGTGAGAAAACCCGCAAAGTTGACTTTTTTGACATTAAAGCCGACATCCTGGCGATATTTACATTGACGGGATGTGAAGTGCAATTTTTACCGGCACAGCAATCGGCGTTGCATCCTGGACAAACAGCTGAAATTTTATCTCCAGACGGTAAAAAAATAGGCTGGCTAGGTATGCTACATCCAAACCTGGAAAAGAAATTGGGTTTTGATACTCAGGTTTTTCTATTTGAACTGGATCAAAACTTGTTAGTTAATAAGCGTATTCCGGTATTTAAATCGCTGTCAAAATATCCATCAGTACGCCGCGATTTAGCCTTAATTGTTAAAGAAGACGTCGTTGCGAGTGAAATAATTCATTGCATTAAGAGCAGTGGCGAGCCAACCTTGAAAGACGCAATAATCTTTGACATTTATCGCGGTAAAGGTGTCGAAGAAGGCAGTAAAAGCGTCGCCTTAAGTTTGATCATGCAAGATGATACACAAACACTAACAGACTCTGATGTAGACACTATCGTTAGCAGGCTGTTAACTCTATTGACCAATGAAAAGAATGCAAAGCTGAGGGATTGATTTATGGCATTAACAAAAGCAGATTTTGCCGAAAGGCTGTTTGACGAGCTAGGCTTGAACAAGCGCGAAGCAAAAGAAATGGTAGAACTCTTTTTTGAAGAAATTAAGAGTTCTTTGGAAGAGGGTAGGCAAGTAAAAATTTCCGGTTTTGGGAAGTTTGAGCTTCGCGACAAAACCAGTCGTCCCGGCAGAAATCCAAAAACAGGCGAGGAAATACCGATAACTGCCAGACGTGTGGTAACATTCCGGTCTGGACAGAAACTTAAAGCCCGGGTAGAAACTTATGTTGGAACCGAGTAACAACAATGAACTCCCGGTCATACCGGAAAAACGCTATTTCACCATCGGTGAAGTTAGTGATTTGTGTGCAGTTAAACCCCATGTGCTTCGCTATTGGGAGCAAGAATTTACTGAACTGAATCCGGTAAAAAGACGAGGTAACCGTCGCTATTACCAGCGCCACGAAGTGTTGATGATACGACAAATAAGAGCGTTGTTGTATGAACAAGGTTACACGATTGGTGGTGCCAGAGCGCATTTGATGAGTGACAATGTTAAAGACGACTCTGCACGCACCAAGCTGTTAATACATCAAATGCTAGTTGAGCTGGAAGAAATTTTAGAGCTGCTCAAATAGGCGCTTACAGTTAAGTCAGTAATATAGTATAATTAACAAGTTAGTTGTTTTTGGGATTGTGTTCACAATCCTTTCAGTTTTACACACAATCAATGTCGGGGCGTAGCGCAGCTTGGTAGCGCACTTGTCTGGGGGACAAGGGGTCGCAGGTTCAAATCCTGTCGTCCCGACCAATTGAATCAA
>JAYTJI010000487.1:0-14732 GCA_043731245.1 Methylococcaceae bacterium
TCCAGATAATTCCAGCCTAGTTTTTTTGCCACCAATCGACTAATTGTACCTTTACCTGCGCCACTAGGGCCGTCAATAGTTAAGACAGGGACGTGCATCAGGAGTCCCCGGCAACTGTTCCCTTCGTTGCACTCGGCAATAGCTCCCTGCATTGCCCTACCTCCCCCATCCCTGGGGTCGTACCTTCAGCATCCATGCAGTCGTCGCAAACCAAATCCAACCCCAGATGCTTTACCAAATCCTTAAACTCAGGAAATGAGGTATTAACATTTGCACAATCCAGAATGGTAATCGGCGCACTGGCACGCAATCCAGCAATGGAAAAAGACATGGCGATGCGATGGTCACCATGTGATGTCACTGTACCGCCACCAATTGCGCCACCCTGAATCACCATACCATCGGTAGTCGGCTGTGCATCTACACCCAACAGCTGCAACCCGTCTGCCATGACCTGAATACGGTCAGACTCTTTAACTCTAAGCTCTTCCGCACCACTTAAACGGGTTTGTCCTGTTGCACAGGCAGCTGCAACAAATAATACCGGGAATTCATCAATAGCCAGCGGCACTAATTCTTCAGGAATATCTATGCCTTTTAAAGGACTGTAAACAACATGCAGATCGGCAACCGGCTCACCGCCAACAACGCGTTCATTCAGGACTTCAATGTTCGCGCCCATCAATCGAAGAATATCAATAACACCCGTACGTGTAGGATTAATACCGACATGCTTTAACAATAAATCAGAACCTGGGGCAATGGAAGCTCCAACTAAAAAGAATGCGGCTGAAGAAATGTCACTGGGTACATCAATATCTGTTGCCGTTAATTTTCCTTCAGCAGAAATACTGGCTTTACTACCCTGCCTCTTAACAGGATAGGAAAATCCCGTCAGCATTCGCTCAGTGTGATCGCGTGTCGGCGCAGGTTCAGTGACGCTGGTTTCACCTTCGGCATACATGCCTGCCAGCAACAAACAGGATTTTACCTGTGCGCTTGCCATTGGCATAAGATAATCTATGCCCTTTAACTGCCCTGCCCTACCGGTTATGTGTAGTGGAGCCGTGCCCTTTTCAGTGGTTTTTATATCGGCACCCATTGCCGCCAAGGGTTCTGTAACGCGTTTCATCGGCCTGCCTGACAAAGACTTATCGCCTGTCAATACAGAATTGAATGACTGTCCCGCCAACAATCCACTCAATAAACGCATGGAGGTACCCGAATTGCCAAGATACAACTCATTTTTAGGCGCTTTTAAACCATGCTTGCCAACGCCATGAATCGTTAAGCAGCCATTAACCGGCCCTTCAATTTCAACGCCCATGTCACGAAATGCTTGCAATGTCGCCAAGGCGTCTTCGGCTTCGAGAAAACCTTTAACGTGAGTAATGCCTTCAGCCAACGATCCTAGCATTACAGATCGATGTGACATGGATTTATCACCCGGCACCCGCGCTTCGCCCTGTAACTTACCGCCTGGTTGCACTTGAAATGTGATTGATTTTGACATATTACCTTCAAACTGATTAAGAAAGCGTTGCCTTGCAGTGTTGGCATACGCGAATAGTGTAAAAAGCTGCTGGCTGTCATCCTTTTCCAGCAAACCCTGTATTTTATCCAGCTGCTCCCTTGTCTGCTCAATCAATGGGATTATCTCGTTTTTATTGGCTGAACAAATATCCCTCCACATGGTTGGATCGCTGGATGCGATCCGCGTAAAATCTCTAAAACCGCTCGCCGCATATTTAAAAATTTCACTTTGTTCATCTTTATGCCCCAACATCTCGACTAACGCAAAAGCAAGAATATGCGGTAAATGACTGGTAGCCGCCAATATCGCATCATGTCGATTTACCTCCATCACCGATACTACAGACCCACAGCGCTCCCAGAAACAGTGAATTTTTTGCAAAGCTTCTATCCGCGTATCCCTCATAGGGGTAATGATCAGGCGTTTATTCAAAAACAAATCATCTATAGAGGCTTCTACGCCACTTTGTTCTGCTCCCGCAATCGGATGAGCGGGAACTATATTATCGGGCATAACCCCGAAAACCCGATGTGCGGCTGAAACAACACTACCTTTAGTACTACCCACATCGGTATAAATGGTGTGTTCTGACCAAACCGGCTTTAGCAATGCAAAAATACTTTCAATAGTGGCAACAGGTGTAGCAATGACAACGCAATCAGCATTTTGAACAGCTGGTTCTATCTGCAAATAATAATCATCAATAACACCCAATCGCTTTGCCGTCTCCAGATTTTGCAAATCCTGCTGGCGACCATAACCAACAACGCTTTTACTTAATCCATATCGTCTTGCGGCGCGGGCAATTGAACCGCCAATTAAGCCAACGCCGATAATGCAAAGCTTATTAAACATTAGCCAGAGTATCGCTTAAGGCTTGGAGAAATAGCTGATTTTCTACTTTTGTGCCTATGCTGATACGTAAATGATTGGGCATTTCATACACACCTATCGGCCTGACGATAACACCCTTGCGTAACAACGCCTCATAAATAGGCTGTCCCGCACGCTGCAAATCCACCGAAACAAAATTTCCTGCCGAGGGAATCCATTCCAGGCTCAAATTCTTAAAGCCATCTGTCAATTGTTGCATACCTGACGCATTTACAGTCAGGGTCTGTTGCAGATGTTCCTCATCATCCAAAGCCGCTTCTGCGGCAACTAACGCCAAGGTATTATTATTAAAAGGCTGGCGTACGCGATTTAGAATGTCAGCAAGCTGCGGACTGGACAAACCATAACCCATACGCAACCCAGCCAATCCATAAGCCTTTGAAAAAGTTCTTGTAATCAACAGATTAGGGAATTTTTTCAACCAATCAATAGAATTAATCGTCTCAACACTACTGACAAATTCAAAATAAGCCTCATCAAGCACGCACACGACTGTCTCAGGCAATGCACTAATAAAACGCTCTAAACTCGCCTGGCTTAACAAAGTCCCGGTCGGATTATTAGGATTAGCGATAAACACTAAGCGGGTTTTTTTAGTCACTCTTTGGAGCATGGCATCTAAATCGTGACCGTAATTCAATGCAGGCGTGACCACAGCAGTAGCCCCTACCGCTTGAGTAACGATAGGATATACCGCAAAAGCATGTTGTGAAAAAACCGCCTCAAGTTCCGGGGTTAAAAAAGCCCTGGCTACCAGCTCCAGAATTTCATTAGAACCATTTCCCAATGTTATCTGGCTCACATCAACCGTATACTTCTCAGCCAACGCCTTTTTTAGCATAAAGCCACTACCGTCAGGATACAGAGCCAATCCCGGCAAAGCTGTCTGTATAGCCGCCAGAGCCTTTTTTCCAGGCCCTAAAGGATTTTCATTGGAAGCCAGCTTGACAATCTCAGTAAGCCCTAGCTCACGTTCCAACTCTTCAATCGGTTTGCCGGCTTTATAAGGGATAAGCCTCTGTACACCTGTTACCGCAAGGTGGTAAATTTTATCTGTGTTGTTCATGGTTTTTATCGGCGAAATTAAATGTACTGCGGCAAAAAATTAGAGCACTGCTTTAGGATAAGAACCCAATAATTTAAACATCTTAACGTTATCTTTAACAATATCTAAAGCCTGAGCAATAAACTCATCTTCGCTATGCCCGTCTATATCAATAAAAAAAACATAATCCCATAAACCCTGACGTGAAGGCCTGGACTCAATATGAACCATGCCTATGCCAAATTTTGCGAAAGGCTCAAGGATCTTATGCAAAGCACCTGGCTGATTGCCTGTTGAAACAACCAACGAACTTTTATCGTTGCCGGTGGGCGCTGGTGATTGCTGGCCAATGATGATAAAACGGGTGGTATTATTAGTTTCATCCTCGATATTTTTTTCAATAATCGTTAAATTATAAACTTCAGCCGCAACAATGCCCGCAATCGCGGCAGCCTGTTTATTTGCCGACGCCAATCGCGCTGCCTCAGCATTGCTATTGACAGCAGTAAACCGGGCATGAGGCATATATTTATCCAGCCACTGTCGACACTGGGCCAGTGATTGCTGATGAGAAAAAACCTCAGTAATTTCAGATAGGCTTGTTGCGTGCCCCATCAGGTTTTGATGCACTCTAATTTCAACTTCACCGCATATTTTCAACGGTGACGTCAAAAATCTGTCCAATGTATGGCTAATAACACCTTCAGTAGAGTTTTCAACCGGAACCACACCAAACTGACATTTGTTAAGCTCAACAGCACTAAAAATATCATTTATTGTTGCCACGGGGATCGTTTTAACTGCATGCCCAAAGTGCTTATAAACAGCTTGTTGAGTAAATGTGCCTTCAGGGCCTAAAAAAGCAATATCCATCGGCTTTTCCAGTGCTAAACAGGCGGACATGAGCTCCCTAAAAAAGCGCACAGCGGTATGATCTGACAACGGCCCCTGATTTAGATCCATAATTCGCCTTAAAACCAAAGACTCTCGATCCGGACGATAAAAAGTACCTTCCTCACCCTGAGCAACTTTAGTTTTGGCAACGTCCAACGCACAACACGCACGTTGATTAATCAATAGCAAAATCTGCGCATCGATTGCATCAATTTTGTCTCTTAATTCAGAAAGCGGAGTCACTGGTGTCATTTTGCTACGGCTCTGTATTTGGTGATTTAGTTTAATGGGTGCGTTCAAATTCAGCCATAAAATCAATCAAAGCCTGCACACCAGCATCGGTCATGGCGTTGTAAATACTGGCCCGCATACCGCCCACTGAACGATGTCCTTTTAGTTCAAACAAACCATTGGCTTCGGCCGCCGCAAGAAATGGCTTATCCAAATTTTCATCGGCCAGAATAAACGGCACATTCATGCGTGAACGGCACGGCACGGCCACCGGATTGGAATACAAAGTCGATTGATCGATAGCCTGATACAGTTTCGACGCTTTGGCAATATTGCGTTGTTCTATAGCCTCAACGCCACCTTGCGCTTTTAGCCACTTAAGCACCAAGCCAACCAGATACCAATTGTAGGTCGCCGGAGTATTTAACATGGAATCATTTTTTGCCTGTTCGGCATAGTTAAATACGGAAGGCGTTGCTTTAGTGGCATGGCCGATTAAATCGTCCCGGACTATCACCACGGTAACCCCCGCAGGCCCCATATTCTTTTGAGTTCCCGCATAAATCAAACCGTACTGACTGACATCAATTTTACGCGATAAAATATTAGATGACATATCCGAAACCAGCGTTAAGCCCTTGGCATCCGGACTGCTTTGAAATTCCACACCGTGGATGGTCTCATTGGAGGTGTAGTGCAGATAGGCCGCCTGCCCGTCTATTGCCCAACTTGAAGGCTCTGGAATCGTGGTAAATCTTGTATCTTCTGAGCTGGCACTAACGACCACATCACAATAAACCTGCGCGTCTTTTATGGCTTTTTCCGACCACGCACCGGTCTTAACGTAACAAGCTTTGCTTTTACCGTTCAGAATATTTTGCGGTATCAATGAAAATTGTGCTGATGCGCCACCTTGCAGAAATAACACTTTATAATTCTCAGGAATAGCCATCAAACTTCTTAAATCACTTGCCAGCTCTTCGGCAATAATCGAAAAATGCTTGCCGCGATGACTCATTTCCATCACCGACATGCCGCTACCCTGCCATTCCAGCATCTCTTGTTGTGCTTGCTGCAATACTGATTCAGGAAATGCTGAAGGACCTGCACTAAAATTATAAACTCTGGACATTATGATTCTCTTGATTTAACTTTTAAATATGTCGCTTAAAGCGCCGTGTTTGGTGTTGTGCTTCAAATGGTGTGACTAATTTACCGCTTCTAAAAAACGGTTTTTTAACCTTCTTCTTATTCATGGGTAGCACTTAAATGTCTAAGGCTTTCCTAAAAAGGCACACACAGCGTGCCTCTCCACAGATAAATTCCTCTCAACCCTAAACTGTCAAAAGGGTAGATTATATTTCTAAGTGCAAACGTAGAAATACTCTAAGGGTAGCGCACCCTGAGTGGCTGCACTTAAGTTAGAATAAAGCTTATTCTTCACCTGATTCCATATCATTCTCTGCATTGTCAGAATCATCGCCTGATACCAAATCACCTTCTAATACCTCATCAATATCAGCATCGTCTTCATCATCGACACCCGCTAATCCTTCAATCCTATCCACACCGATTACTTTTTCTTTTTTATCCAACCGGATAATTGTTACACCCTGGGTATTTCTGCCAACCACTGAGATGCCATCAACGCGGGTGCGCACCAAGGTGCCGCCATCGGTAATCAACATGATTTCATCATTATCATTAACCAGAACTGCACCGATTACCGCTCCGTTGCGTACAGAAGTTTGGATTGCAATCAAACCCTGACCACCGCGTTTATGACAGGTAAACTCTTCCAGTTTGGTGCGCTTACCATAACCATTCTCGGTGATATTTAGCACCGTACCCTCAGTTGCAATAATCAGGGAAATGATTTTTTGTCCTTCCTGTAAGCGCATTCCACGCACACCAGACGCTGTTCTACCCATGGAACGCACATCCGCTTCATTAAAACAGACGGCTTTGCCGGTGCTGCCAAACAATAAAACATTCTGTTGTCCATCAGTAATAGCAACACCGACCAAGGTATCGCCTTCCCTTAAATCGATAGCAATTTTACCCGTGGCGCGTTGCCGCTCAAATTCGTTTAACGGCGTCTTTTTAACTGTACCCGCAGAAGTCGCCATAAAAATGAATTTATTTTCAGTGAATTCCTGGACAGGCAATATGGCATTAATTTTTTCGTTCGCTTCCAGCGGTAACAAATTAACGAATGGTTTGCCTCGCGCTGCGCGACTTGCAACCGGTAATTGATAGACTTTCAGCCAATAAACTTTACCTGATGATGAGAAACATAAAATAGTATCGTGGGTATTGGCGACAATCAGTTTATCAACAAAATCCAGTTCTTTAGTTGCTGTCGCTGACTTTCCCCGCCCACCCCGTCGTTGCGCCTTGTAATCGCTTAACGGTTGAGCTTTAACGTAACCTTCATGAGACATGGTAACGACCATGTCTTCTACGGTAATCAGATCGCCATCGGATAAGTCCAGATGATTCTGGATGATTTCGGTGCGCCGCAGGTCTGAATACTCTTCTTTGATGGCAACCAGTTCTTCTCTAATGATCTCCATCAAGCGGCTGTCGTTACCCAAGATATACAGGTACTCATCAATATGTTCCAGCAACTGTTTATATTCATTGACTATCTTATCCTGCTCCAAGCCTGTTAAGCGATGCAGTCGCAAATCAAGGATAGCCTGAGCCTGGGTTTCAGAAAGACGATAAATACCATCATGAATACCGAATTCCTCGGACAGATCATCCGGCCTGGATCGATCCGCATCGGCGCGTTCCAGCAGTGAAGCAACCAGTCCTGCGTTCCAGGTTCGTGCCAACAGGCCTTCTTTAGCTTCGTCCCGGTTGCTGGAGGTTTTGATCATTTCGATCATCTCATCAATATTCGCCAGAGCAACCGCAAGCCCTTCTAAAACATGCGCCCGTTCGCGTGCTTTACGCAGCAGATAAATCGTTCTGCGGGTAACACAAACCCGCCTGTGGTCTATGAACGCACTGATTATCTCTATAAGACTCATGCAGTGCGGACGACCATCAAGCAACGCTACCATGTTAATACCAAACACAGTCTGGAATTGCGTTTGCTTGTAGAGATTATTCAACACTACTTCCGCTACTTCACCACGGCGCAACTCGATCACCAAACGCATACCGTCTTTGTCCGACTCATCACGAATCGCAGAAATACCTTCGAGCTTGCCTTCTTTGACCAGGTCGGCAATTTTGATCTGTAAAGTGGCCTTGTTGACCTGATAAGGCAATTCAGTGGTGATAATCGCTTGCCGGCTACTGTCGCCTATATCTTCAAAATGACAGCGTGCGCGTAGATAAATCTTTCCCCGCCCGGTTGTATAAGCACTATAAATACCCGATGCACCATTAATAGAGGCGGCCGTAGGAAAATCCGGGCCTGGAATATGCACCATCAAGTCATGAACGGTAACATCAGGGTTGTCGATCATTGCCAGACAAGCACTGACGACTTCAGCCAAATTGTGCGGCGGTATATTGGTTGCCATACCAACCGCAATACCCGATGAACCGTTAACTAATAAGTTCGGTACACGCGTGGGTAATACCTCAGGCTGTATCTCTGATTCATCATAGTTAGGGATAAAATTAACCGTTTCTTTATCCAGATCAGCCAGCAATTCATGGGCTATTTTCGCCATGCGCACTTCAGTGTAACGCATAGCCGCAGGTGGATCGCCATCAACCGAGCCGAAGTTGCCCTGCCCGTCAATCAGCATATAACGCATGGAAAAAGGCTGAGCCATTCGGACCATGGTGTCATAAACCGCCGTATCGCCATGCGGATGATATTTACCGATGACATCACCGACAATACGCGCTGATTTTTTGTAGGGTTTGTTCCAGTCGTTACCCAACTCACTCATCGCATATAACACGCGGCGATGCACTGGTTTAAGGCCGTCTCTGACATCTGGAAGGGCTCGACCGACGATAACGCTCATAGCGTAATCGAGATAGGACTGTTTCATCTCGTCTTCGAGATTAACAGGAATAATTTCTTTAGCGAAGTTTGACATTGATCCCTATATACAGTGTACCGATAGCAACGTATCGGCATGGTTTCTTAACTAAATGCAACCGCACTGTTTCTAATTCCTTGTGTTAAGTGCGACGACATGACTTTAAATAAGCAGAAGATTATAGCACACGTCAATAGTGAGTCGAAGCTGTTGGCGCTTGAAAGTTAAGCGAATATTTCAATCAGGAAATTTTTCATCGCCAGCCATGAGCGCCTGTCGGCTTCGGGTCGATAAACCATACCACGATTAGGATCATTAGCTGCCGGATTGGTAAAGGCATGTTGCGTATTGCCGTAAGTATGCAATTGCCAGTCTACACCGGCTGCCGTCATTTCCTGCTCAAAGGCAATGACCTGATCAAGAGTAGCCAGAGGATCTTCATAACCTTGCACAGCTAACACTTTAGCCTTAATAGCATTACTCTGAGTATTATCCGGCGCGTCCAGCAGACCATGAAAACTAACCACACCTTTCAAATCAGCGCCTGTTCTGGCTAAATCAAGCGAACACAAGCCGCCAAAACAAAAGCCAATTGCGGCAACTTTACTATCATCAACCCAAGGCATTAGTTTTACGGCATAAAAAGCCGCCTGCATGCGTTTTTGCAACATAAGCCGGTTGTCCATAAAAGGCTGCATGAGCTGCGCATTTTCTTCAATACTTGAACCTAAAACACCCTTACCATACATATCAACCGCAAAACCCACATACCCTAATGCGGCCAGCTTTTTAGCTTTTTCTGCCACAAAATCGTCCCTGCCAGCCCAGGTGTGATTAATTAAAACAGCGGGTCTACGGCCTGACAGCGAGTCATCAAAAGCAAAAAAAGCCTCCAGCAACACATCGCCATCCAAATAACCCACGGTATTAGATACTATCGCCATGATGTTACCTTATTGATTGATACTACCCGTTTTTTTCAGCATTGATAAAAATCCGGCTGAGGCCGCTTCTGTCATATCTAACACCCGCTCAAAGCCATATTTTCCACCATAGTAAGGATCAGGCACCTCGCGAATACCCAACTGCGGAGCATAATCAAGAAAATAACTGATTTTTTCTTTATATTCATCCGGACAAACACTCATTAACGCGGCATAATTATCATCATCCATTGCCAACAAAAAATCAAAATCCTCAAAATCCCCCATTACAACTTTTCTTGAGCGGATATGGGTTAATTGAATATCCCGTTCAAGTGCCGCATGCAGGGAACGAGGATCAGGAGGCTCGCCAATATGATAAGCATGGGTACCGGCTGAGTCGATACCAAAGTATGCCTCTAAATTTTGCTCTTTAAGGAGTTTTGCAAACACGCCTTCAGCTGTGGGTGAGCGGCAAATATTGCCCATACATACAAAGAGAACTTTTATTTTTTCCATATCCATGCCCGTTTAAAATAATGACTACAGCTGTTGAATATTGTAACGCTTGAACAATAGCATTGGCAAAGCAAGGCTAATCATTTTTTTCAGGGGCTAAACGAAGCGGAATGCTTGGGAGAGCTTTTTTGAAGGCTTAATTTGACCAATACCGCGTACTGGTCAAATTAAGTTGAACGAACTAAAAGTAAGGCGATTAAAACTCGTCCGATCAAGCAAAAGGATGTTCCAAAATAATGGTTTCGTTTCTTTCCGGCCCTGTCGACACAATAGTCACCTTAACACCGACCAGCTCTTCCAGCCGCTTAATATAGGCTTTGGCATTGTCAGGTAAAGCATTAAAATCCGTTACACCGGCAGTGGTTTCAACCCAACCTGGCATGTCTTCAATAATGGCATGGCATTGCTCGTATTGATCCGCGCCTAATGGAGCGGTTTCAGTAATTTCACCATTTAGCTTGTAAGCGGTGCAAATACCAATTTTTTCCAAACCATCCAGTACATCCAGCTTGGTTAAACAAATACCGCTCAAACTGTTCAGTTTTGCCGACTTGCGCATTGCTACCGCATCAAACCAGCCGGTACGACGCTTACGTCCGGTTGTAGCACCAAACTCATGGCCTTTTGTACCCAGATGATCACCGTTTGCATCATGCAATTCCGATGGGAATGGGCCATTGCCTACGCGTGTTGAATAAGCTTTGGTAATTCCCAGCACATAGTCAAGATCAAGCGGCCCTATCCCGCTACCCGTCGCCGCACCACCCGCTGTTGTGCTGGATGAAGTAACGTAAGGAAATGTACCATGATCAATATCCAGCAATGCACCTTGAGCACCTTCAAATAACAGGTTTTTTCCTTGCGATTGATATTTATAAAGCTGTTCGCTAACATCAGTTAGCATCGGCTTGATTTGCTCACCCAATCGGAGTGCTTCAGCCAATGTCTGCTGATAATCGACTGCATCCGTATGATAATAATGAGTGAGCATAAAATTATGATAATCAACCAGCTCTTTAAGTTTTTCAGCAAAGGTCTCGGCATTCAGCAAATCGCCGGCACGCAAACCTCTACGTCCTGCCTTGTCTTCATAAGCCGGGCCAATACCGCGTCCCGTTGTGCCGATCGCTTTACCGCCACGCGCCTTTTCCCGTGCCTGATCGATAGCCACATGCACGGGTAAAATCAGGGTACAAGCCTCACTGATTAATAAACGGTTTCTGACTGAGACCCCCGCTTTTTCCAAAAACTCAATTTCTTCCATTAAGGCATTCGGAGATAAAACCACGCCATTACCAATCATGCACTGCACATTATCTCTAAGTATGCCGGAAGGAATAAGGTGTAAAACCGTTTTCTCGCCGTTTATTACCAGCGTGTGTCCGGCATTATGTCCGCCTTGAAAACGCACCACCGCCTGTGCTTGCTCGGTTAATAAATCAACCAGCTTACCTTTTCCTTCGTCACCCCATTGAGTGCCGATAATAACGACATTTTTTCCCATAATTATTCCAGATTTACGACTGCACGGATGCAGGAGGTAGGGCAACGCATGGAGCAGTTGCCGAAGCTAACGGTCTGACGACCCACAAATGATTCTCTTGTTCTAAAATAGAAGTGCAACCCAATTCTTTTGCACTTCCGGCTTGTCCAGGCAACTGTTGAATAACAGCCTGTTGTTGGGCACGTAAATCCCTGATTTTTTGGTTCAACGCAATATCATCTGAATACGGCGCAAAAATAAGCTCTCGCGGCTCTACTTGACAGGATTCTTTGCTGAGTGAAGACAGTAACTTCAAGTCAGCGCTAAAACCAGTGGCCGGACGCGCTCGCCCAAACACCGCACCGATATTATCATATCGTCCGCCTCTAGCAATTTCTCTTCCAACTGATGGTACAAAGGCCGCAAAAACCATACCGGTATGATAATGGTAGCCGCGCAATTCCGCTAAATCGAAACTGATAGGCAATGACGGAAAACGCACTGCCAGTTTCTCAGCAATGGCCTCCAAATCCGCCAGTGCATTTTTAACGTCATCATTAGCGTTAGAAAACACAACGCGAGCTTTATCAATAGTGCCTTTACCACCATTCAGTTCAGGCAATTTCAATAACATAACCTTAAGCTCGTTATCGATAGTATAACTGTCCATCAATTCCGCAAGTTCAGGCCTGGCCTTACGCTGCAAGACAGCAAATAATTCACTTTCTTGCAGCTCGGTTAATCCTGCCTGTTTGGATAAAGCACGATAAATACCGACATGCCCTAAATCCAAGTGAACATTCTGTAACCCTGTTATTGCCAGCATTTCCAGCATCAAACGAATAACTTCTACATCGCTTTCCTTGCCTGCGTGCCCGTAAAGTTCCGCGCCTATTTGCATGGGGCTGCGGGTTTTTTCCAGTGGGTCGCCACGGGTATGTAATATCGTACCCACATAGCACAGACGCGTCGGCCATTCATGTTTAAGGTTGTGAGCATCGATTCTGGCAACTTGCGGCGTCATGTCAGCTCTTACTCCGAGCATTTCACCACTAATCTGATCGGTCAGTTTAAAAGTTTGCAAGTCCAGATCATGTCCTGAACCTGTCAGTAAAGAATCCAGAAAATCGATAAAGGGGGGAATAACCAGATCATAACCCCAGCAAGCGAATAGTTCCAATAGCTTACTGCGCAAGTTCTCCAGATGTTTGGCTTCTTCCGGCAAAATTTCTTCTATGCCATCGGGCAAAAGCCAGGAATCTTTTTGTTGCATGTTTTGTGTGTCCACTCAAGCAAAACGCCCCGCAAGCGGAGCGTTTTTATATTTTTAAATACAGATTGGGTTAATGCTATTCTAACCTAACAATTACTGCACCCAGCATATTGGTTACATCAACCTATTTTTGTTTCTTAAAGTACTGAAAGAAGTCAGAATCAGGATCCAATACCATCATACTAGAGCTTGAGAAGGTCTTTTTGTAAGCATTCAAACTACGGTAAAAAGTAAAAAATTCAGTATCTGCGCCATAAGCCTTTGCATAAATTTCTGCCGATGTTGCATCACCCTCACCACGCAGTTTTTCTGCATCGCGGAAGGCATTTGCCAATGTAACGACACGCTGCCTATCAGCATCAGCACGAATTCTTTCAGCGGCTTCAGCACCTTGCGAACGAAATTCACGCGCCACCCGTTCACGTTCCGCTTCCATTCTCCGGAATACTGAGCTGCTAACTTCGGGCGGCAAATCAATGCGCATGACTTGAACATCAACAATTTCCATACCTAATTCAGCCGCGACCGCTTTGGAGTTGTTGGTTAAAATCTCACGTATGGCACTACGATCTGTTGAAATCAGTTGTTTGATGTTACGTTTACTAAATTCACTCCGAAAGGCATCTTTAATAATTTGATCCAGACGTAAATTAGCCTGATCTATATCACCTGCAACAACCGTATAAAATTTTGTTACATCGCCAATACGCCATTTAACGAAAGAATCAACAATGACGTTTTTCTTTTCAGCGGTTAAAAACCGTTCAGGTTTCGCATCCATAGTTTGAATGCGTGCATCAAATTTCTTGATATTGTTGATAAATGGCAATTTAAAATGCAGTCCAGGTTCGTAATCATTTTTTACGATTTCACCCAAACGGAATTTAATCGCCTTTTCTGTTTGATTAACAGTAAATACACACATCATGCCAACAAGCAATAGTGCAGCCAAACCTACTAATAGTTTATTTGTTGACATTAGCGTCCCCTTGCGTCACGGCTACGAATTGAAGTACGCTCAACGGCTTGCTCTGGTACCACAACCGGTTGGGACTGAGGTTGATCGGCAGCGCTTGATGGTAAGTTCATGAGTGGTGGTGCTGAAGAAGGTTTATGCTGCATCATTTTATCTAACGGTAAATAAAGCAAATTATTCCCGCCTTTAACATCAACCATCACTGTATTGGTTTCAGCCAATACGGCTTCCATAGCTTCGATATAAATACGTTTGCGGGTCACATCGGGCGCTTTAATATACTCAGCAAGTAATTTAGAAAAACGATTAGTTTCACCTTGTGCCTGAGCTATCACTTGTTCTTTATAGCCTTCAGCTTCCTGTATCTTTCTGGCGGCAGCACCACGAGCTTTAGGCACAACATCATTAGAATAGGCTTCCGCCTCATTAATCAAACGTTGCTCATCTTCACGCGCTTTAATGGCATCTTCAAATGAATTTTGCACCTGTTCCGGCGGTTGCGCGTCCTGCAGGTTGACACTGGTAATTTGAATGCCTGATTGATAGCCATCCATAACATCCTGGAGTTCTTTTTTAATCAGCGTGACGATTTCACTGCGACCCTGGGTTAATACAAAATCCATCGTGCTGCTGCCAACCACGCCACGCAGTGCGCTTTCAGTAACCTGTTTTAAAGTCAACGCAGGATTAACGACATTAAAAATAAATTGCTTGGCGTCTTTAACCTGGTATTGAACAGCCAAACGAACATCCACATAATTCTCATCTTTGGTCAACATCAAGGCTTCTTTAGGCACTGAGCCGGTGGCTTGCTCACTGCCGCCACTGCGATAACCGACTTCAATAAAACGCTGTTGTTGTACATTGACAATATCAACCCCCTCAATAGGCGCGGGTAAGTGCCAGTTTAAACCAGACTGTGTGACACCAATATAACGACCAAACCG
>JAYTJI010000488.1:0-5595 GCA_043731245.1 Methylococcaceae bacterium
CGGGTTTTGCGTCCTGAATCTGCGGTCATTTTCATTAACTGACCGACACCTTTGGCATCCAACACTTCAAACGGATTGTCTTCCAATAAGCCGGTTTCATTGTAAAGAGGCAGGAATTTGTTTTCTGCATCTTCGCGTGAAAATGAGAAGGTTGCCTGGGTTAAGTCATTGGTACCAAAAGAGAAAAATTCGGCCACTTGCGCTAATTCTCCAGCACGGGTACAGGCTCTGACGGTTTCCACCATAGTTCCGAATTTAAACTTCAGGGCAATTCCGTATTGACTCTCGACTTCCTGCTGAATTTGATCAACAAAGGCTTTTACTTTTATCAACTCCTGTACGGTTATAACTTGGGGTACCATGATTTCAGGCAAAATCGGTGTGCCTTGTTTAGCACAGAGCGCCGCAGCCTCAAGAATAGAGCGGATTTGCATCTGGTAAATTTCAGGATACGACATACCAAGGCGCACGCCCCGATGCCCCAGCATCGGATTAACTTCGTATAATTCTTTGACTTTCTTTAGCATCAATTCTTTTTTAGCAATCGCTTTATTGATGAGCTCTTCATTTAAATGATTGAATGGTGTTGGTAATGCTATCTGCGTACCTAAAGTATCCAGGGCTACCTGTTGCCCCTGAATCATAACTTTATAAAGATTCAATGCTTTGATTTCGTCTTCCAGCTGGTGCTCACTGGGCAAGAACTCATGCATCGGTGGATCCAGCAATCGGACTGTGACAGGATAAGGCGACATGGCCTCAAATATTTGTTTAAAGTCATCACGCTGAATTGGAAATAATTTTTCCAACGCTTCCTTCCTGGCTTCTTTGCTGTCAGCCAGAATCATGTCAATCACTAAAGGCAAGCGATCTGACGCATTGAACATGCGCTCGGTACGGCACAGACCAATACCCGTTGCGCCGTAACTGAGCGCCATGCGTGCGCGTTCCGGCGTATCCACATTGGCATGAACTTCCAACTCCGCAAACTCATCGGCCCAGGATAATAAGGTTTTCAATTCATCTGAAAATGATGGTTCAATCGTTGGAATTTTGCCTAAATAGATAAGGCCGGTGCTGCCATCAATAGTGATGATATCGCCTTCACGTATATGCAGATCACCAATAACTGCCTGGCGGGCACGCACGTCTATTTTTATATCTTCGGCACCGGCAATACAGGCTTTGCCCATACCTCTGGCAACCACAGCCGCATGTGAGGTTTTACCGCCACGACTGGTCAGAATGCCCTGGGCAGCAAAAAAGCCGTGAATATCCTCCGGTTTGGTTTCTTCTCTCAGTAAAATAACCAGCTCACCTGAACGGCCCATTAATTCAGCCGTATCAGCATCAAATACGCATTTACCGAAAGCGGCACCCGGCGAAGCAGGCAAACCCTGAGCCACAGAATGGGCTTTATTGTCAGGATCAAGTTGTGGATGAAGTAACTGTTCCAGTAATTCTGGATTGATGCGTAACAAAGCCTGTTCTTTGCTAATCAGACCTTCAGCCAGCATCTCCACAGAAGTACGCACCATAGCAGCCGCGTTCATTTTACCGTTACGTGTTTGCAGACAGTACAATATACCGCCTTGAATAGTGTATTCGTAATCCTGAACTTCGTGATAATGTGCTTCGAGTTTGTTGCGCAACTCGACCAATTGCTGGTAAAGATCAGGCATTTCATGAGCCAACTCATGCACTGGCTTTGGGGTGCGAATACCGGCAACAACATCTTCACCTTGCGCATTAACCAGATACTCGCCATACATTTCATTAACGCCGGTACCCGGATTACGGGTAAAGCCTACACCAGTTGCGCAATCGTTGCCCATATTACCAAATACCATGGCGACCACATTGACGGCAGTTCCGTTGGCCATTTTTGGTGTGATATGAAATTCGCGCCGGTAATCGACTGCACGTTTACCCATCCATGAATTGAATACCGCTTTAATAGACAATTCCAGTTGCTCATATACATCTTCAGGAAAAGGCTTACCGGTTTCTTCCAAAACCACCTGGAGAAACAGCTCACTGATTTGGCGCAGATGTTCGGCATCCAGACCGACATCGGCTTTAATCCCGGCTTGTTTTTTAATTGCGGCAAAATGCACGTCGAATTTTTCATCATCAATACCCAATGCTACCTTGCCGAATAACTGAAGAAAACGACGGTAAGCATCGTATGCAAAACGAGCATCGCCAGTCTGCCCAATGAGACCGGTCAGGGTCTGGGCATTGAGACCCAGATTCAGAATGGTATCCATCATACCGGGCATTGAGATAGCCGAACCAGAACGGACTGAAACCAGCAACGGATTATGACTGTCACCAAACCGCTTACCTGAGAGAGCTTCAACCTCAGTAATATGGGCTTTTACTTCTTCCAGTAAACCTTCCGGCAATTGATGGTGATCAAGATAATCCAGACAAGCTTTGGTAGTGATGACAAATCCCGGCGGGACATTAAGCCCTATCTGAGTCATTTCACACAAATTGGCACCTTTGCCCCCTAGCAGTACTTTATTTTTTCCGTCGCCTTTTTGGAATGAATAAATATAATTTTCAATCATGGCTTGCTCCAAAGTTGAGTATCTAAATATAACCGGACAATTATAATGTGATTTGATTATGCTGTTATGATTATTGACAGTGAAAACAGGTAATTTAGGAACTTGCAAAACCTATTAAAGCGAGCGGACTAAATGACCGAACGGCCGAAAAAAGAAAATAACTTGCCCGGCATGATGACAGAAAGCTTGTAAAATACAACTTTATCAATGATATAAGCAAGCGACGGGACGCTTCATCACAAACCTGGCTTAATATACAAAGTCCATTATTTCCAGCCGTGGCTTTCCGGGCCGTCCGCCTTAAAACGGATTTGCTGTTGGAAACGTAAAAAATAACTTTCTACTACCCGACAAAATAAGATTCACTGAGTACTAGTAATCAGTCAACTTGGTTTTGATGGGTTTAACGAAGACCTACGAGGTTTTAAAAACCTCGTAGGTCTTGCAGTAGACTAAAAAGCCACTCGACAAAATAAGATTCACTGGGTATTAGTCTTATCCGGCAATTCGATTAACCAGCCTTGAATCCGGTCAGCGGCTTGTCGGGTTAGTTTATCAAAGCCGCTTACAGCGCCTGCTGCATCAGGTGTTGCAGTGAGCCGTTCAAGATAAAATTCCTGGCTACCGATCTTATTATTATCTTTAGCATAAGCCTCCACAGAAAAACGTAACACAACACGCGAGCGCTCAGGTGCAACAAATTGTTGTTCAAAATCATGCAACCAAACGACTAAAGAATAGTTCCCGGTCTTCCCGATAGAAATCAATAACTGCTCAAACAACTCGGGCGGTGGCGCAATCCAAAGATCCAGTGCATAGAAGCCCACACGCGTTGGTGACGCATAAAGCTGCCGGTAACGAATGCGATTATCCCAAAGCCATGTAGGGGCATCTACAGTAATCGTCGGCTTGCCCTTATAAGTTGAGATTGACTCGGGCAAGCCAAAATCGTGGAGCGCCGGTTGCCTGGGTGAAATACTACAACCGGTAATAATAAGTAGTACACCAATTAATGGATACTTCATTTGGGTTCCTCATAGCCCGGCTCACCCGGCCCCGAATCATGTGGGTCAGGCCCCAGCAGTAACGATTGTGGGTTATTATCCAACATCGTAGCAGTCCTTTTTACCTGTTGGGCTGCCGAATGCAATTCCGTGAGCAATTTGTTGATTTTCGGCAGGGTCGTTTGCGTCAAAAGATCACTGGCAGCATCACCCGTATCGACAAGATTGCCCGCTTTTTTACTGAGGCTTTGCACGTCCTTAGCTAACCCCTGTAAATCGCGAGTCAATCCGTTGATATGGGCTAAGGTTTTTTGGGTATCCGTGGTTAATCCCGGAATACCGGACAGCGCCTTATCGACGCTTTTTTGCAAATCGGAAAGCTTGTCGGTCAAGGTTTTCAGGTTTCCTAAAATACCGCCAATATTTTTGGTATTTTCATCGTTTAATAAAGAACTCAGCCGCACCATTAAATGATCGGCTTTTTTCAGAATCTCTTCGCCTGAATTCATCAATTTGTCGGTCAACGAGGGTGTTAAAGGAATGCGGGTCAGAGGATTATCGCCCGGCTCTAACTCAGCAGGCATCGTGCCGGAATCTTCTAATTGAATCTGGGTTAAGCCCGTCACACCTTTTAATTGTAACGTCGCGTAAACCCCTTTGGTAAATAGAATGTCTTTATCGACTTCAATCGGAACCAGAATGGTGCCTGAGTCATTCGGGTCAAATAAAATATTGAGCACTTTCCCTACGGCAATGCCCCGGTAAAAAACTGTTGATTCAGGATTAAGGCCGGAAACAGATTCCCGGGTTGAAACCACATAAATATTCCGTTCCCTCTCAAAATGCCCTATCCAATAAATAATTGCCGTCACCGCCGCAACAAAAATAACCAAAAAAAGACCAGTGATAAGTGCTCGCTTATCTCTACCCATGAGTAGCCTCCCGATATTGAAATACCCGCTGGGCGCGTTTATTGTAAAAGAACTTTTCAATAAACGGGTGTTTGCTGTTTAGAACCGAAGCCAGCGTTCCAAAAGCAACCAGTTGATTATCCGCAAGCACCGCGACCTTGGTACATAAATCTCTCAGAATATCCAAATCATGGGTCACCATAAACACCGTAAAATTAAGAGTCCGATGCAGTTCGGACAGCAGACTGACAAAATCCTCACTCGAAATAGGATCCAATCCGGATGTCGGCTCATCAAGCAGTAGCAGGCTAGGTTCCAAAATCATCGTCCGTGCCAATGCCACCCGCTTAATCATGCCGCCGGACAAATCAGCTGGTTTTAGCCAGGCATCATGATCAGATAACCCCACCATAGCCAGCTTCATAAATACTATTCGCTTAATCAATTCTTCATCCTTAAAGCCCAGTTCCCGCAATGGAAAGGCAATATTATCAAACACATTTAACACACTGAATAGAGCGCCCTTCTGAAACAATACCCCGCAATTATTACGCAGCCGTTGTCCGTGTTCGGCACTAACATTTTTTAAGGATTGCCCCATAACAAACACTTCACCCTGGCCGGGTGTTTGCAAACCAATAATTTCGCGTAGCAAGGTCGTTTTACCACAACCTGATGCGCCTACCACGCCCAATATTTCGCCATATTCCAGGCTAAGGTTTATGTCCCGGTGAACAACTTTATCACCAAAGCTCGTCCAAACATGCTCAAACTGTATTGCGTAGGATGCGGTGGTCATGGCATGCCCACGCCCATAAACAAAATGGCAAACACCGCATCAATCATTATCACCACGGTAATGGATGCCACCACAGAATTTGTTGTCTCGTTACCCAAACTTTCAGTATTCGGTCTAATCCTAAAGCCAAAATGACAGGCAATCAGCGCAATCATAAGGCCGAATACTGCACTTTTACCTAAACCTATAAAAACGTTTAATAACGGCACCACATCAGGCAGTTTAACTAAAAATTGTTGATAGCTGATATCCAGGGTATTTTGCGCCGAAAACATCCCGCCTATCAGCGCCGATACGCTAGTCCA
>JAYTJI010000489.1:0-5587 GCA_043731245.1 Methylococcaceae bacterium
CAAAATTGCGCCACAAACGGAGTTATAGCGCCTATCACCGGCATCGTTGGGAGTATTCAGGCACTGGAAGCGATGAAACTGGTCATAAATATCGGAGACACTCTAACCGGACGGTTATTACTGCTGGATGGATTAACGATGGAATGGAATACGATGAAACTGCGGAAAAACCCTAACTGCCCAACGTGCAGCGGTTTATAAACGTATTGCCACAGGGATGTAGGTAAAGGGTAGCGCAATGCAGGTGCGGTTGTCGAGGAACGGAAACTTTGAATTAGAAATTTCCAGGTGAATAACATCACCTGGAAAGCTCTCGATAAACATATTTTTACTTTTTGGTAAGCAACTTTTGGACAAATTTAATAGCCTTTTCTGCAAAATCGTTAACCACCGATGGACTATCGCCATGCGGTTCAATTTCACCAAATGGGCTGCCGCTTTCTTTGGTAAACCTGTAAATAAAATAGCCTAACGGCGCAAACGCAAATATAGCAACAATTATCATAACCAAAAACAACTCAGTAACTTCACCCATAACCCCTCCTCATATATTTTTATGTGCATTATTATTTTTATGGTGAAATAAGATAATACTCTCTTCCTGTTAAAAAAACATCTTTCACAGCCCATCTAAATATCATGTAATTTAACAAGTTATCCTTGGATTTTTAACTTGGCCTTGCCGCTAAACAGCGCCATAAACGTATAAAACACAGGGATTGTCGGCTTTGGATAATGTCAAAAGTTGCGTAAAAAAATAGTTCATCGTATACTTCAAAACAGCTTACTTGATCAAGCTAGCATATAATTTAAAAACTTACTGGAGGTTCACGATGAAATGGGAAACACCAAGCTACACAGACCTGCGTTTTGGTTTTGAAGTAACAATGTACATCTACAATCGCTAAACGAAATCTCCCAACTTAACGGTTGGGAACAGATTGAAGAAGGGGTTCGCTGAGAACCCCTTTTTTTTGCCTGGAAAACGTTATTCCCGTATCATTCGAACCTTTCTTTTTAGGCTTTCATTATGAAAATTAGAGTTCTTGGTTCAGGTGCAGGTGGCGGCTTCCCGCAATGGAACTGCAACTGCCATAATTGCCACCGTTTACGTCACCACAAAATGAACGGCACCGCTCGTACCCAGTCATCCATTGCCGTGAGTACCGACAATAAAAATTGGTTGCTGTTTAATACCTCACCCGATATACGCGCCCAACTGGAAGCCTTTCCCGCGATCCAGCCCAAAGAAGGTATCCGTGACACAGGCATAAAAGCCATCATGTTAATCGATAGCCAAATTGACCATACCACGGGCATGTTGATGCTCCGGGAAGGCAAGCCACTCGATGTTTACTGCACGGGCATGGTTAAACAAGATCTGACCACAGGCTTTCCCTTATTCACTATGCTGGAGCATTATTGCACGGTCAATCATCATCCCGTTCCTGTTGACGGCAGCAGCTTTACTGTTCCTGCCATCGCAGATTTGCGCTTTTACACCCAAGCGTTAAAAAGCAAAGCACCGCCCTACTCGCCGCATCGTCATGATCCGCATGAAGGGGACAATATCGGTGTTATCATCGAACAGATTTCTACCGGCAAAAAAGTATTTTATTCACCTGGTTTGGGCGAGATAGAACCGCATGTCATGGCTGCCATGCAAACCGTTGATTGCCTGTTGGTAGATGGTACTTTCTGGACAGATGACGAAATGTGTACACAAAATATCAGCCACAAAAAAGCCCGTGAAATTGGTCACTTACCGCAATCAGGTGCAGGCGGCATGATCGAAGTCTTAAGTGGTGTTGCAAAAGCCCGCAAGATATTGATACACATTAACAACACCAACCCGATTTTAGACGACGATTCCGAGCAACGTAAAATCCTCGATGCCGCCGGTATTGAAGTTGCCTACGATGGCTTAGAAATCGATTTATAGTTTTATTGTAACTACTCGGCCATCAAATGCAATCGAACGCAGATGACGCAGATGATTATGATAAACGCTGATAATCGTGAAACGGCGAGCTTATGATTTTTCCAGGATAATTCAAAAAATCTTACTCAATCATAATAATCTGCGTCATCAGCGTTCTATTTTGATTGCAGAATAAGTATCTACTGAGTAGTTACTTTATTTCCCATTAAACCAAGGACAACACCATGAGCAATAACGACAATAAAGCATGGACAAAAGTAGAATTTGAAGCCGCCCTGCGCGGCATGGAAAAGTATTACCACATCCATCATCCATACCATACCTTGATGAACGAGGGCAAACTCACCAAAGAACAGCTGCAAGGCTGGGTTGCCAACCGTTTTTATTACCAGGTAAGCATCCCTATCAAAGATGCCAACATTTTGGCCAACTGCCCTGACCGCGAAACCCGCTCAAAGTGGATACAACGCATTTTGGATCATGACGGCCATCCCGGCGACGTCGGCGGCATTGAGGCCTGGATACAACTGGGTATAGCGGTCGGCTTAAGCCGGGAAGACATAACTTCATTAAAACATGTATTATCTGGCGTTCGTTTTGCCGTTGATGCCTATGTTAACTTTGCCCGCAGAGCCGAATGGCATGAAGCCGCAAGTTCTTCATTAACTGAATTGTTTGCGCCCAAAATCCACCAGCAACGTTTGGATAACTGGCCGGAACACTACCCCTGGGTTGATGTGGAAGGTTACAATTATTTCCGCAAACGTCTAACCGAAGCACGGCGTGACGTTGACCATGGTTTAGCAATCACATTGGGTTGGTACAAAACCCGCGAACAACAGGATCGTATGGTACAAATCCTTAAATTCAAACTGGATGTGCTGTGGACTATGGCGGATGCGATGTATATGGCTTATATTAATGGGATGCCGCCGTATTTTAATATTCAAAAATAATACGCCCCAACACAATGGGTCTTAAAGATCTGTATGGAGTAAAAAATGACTACAACTTACGAAAATGACATTGTGGCGTGGGCTAAAGAGCAAGCTTACCTGTTACGGTCAGGCAAGTTGTCAGCCATCGATATAGAACACATTGCTGAGGAAATTGAGGACGTGGGTAAAAGTGAACAACGCGAACTGGCAAGCCGTATGGCGGTACTTTTAGCCCATTTGCTTAAATGGCACTATCAGCCCGATCGTCAAGGCAGTAGCTGGCAACGTACGATTAAAGAACAACGCAAGGCAATTTTGCGCCGCTTGAAAAACACGCCCAGCCTCAAGGTATCCTTAAGTAATGCTGAATGGTTAGAAGATGCCTGGGGTGATGCGGTGTCGATAGCCATCCAGGAAACCGGCATGGACTGTTTCCCTGAAGCTTGTCCATGGACGATAGCAAACATGCTTTCCGAAGACTGGCTACCTGGCGAGAAATTATGAAAGAGAGCGGCGTAGCCCAGTAATTCTCATTATCACTTTTAGTCGCTCATGTTGCTCATCATTCCGGTAAGGATGCCGGAATCCAGTCACAAGGACGTGAAATTTTGGACTTACAGTTATGCTAAATCAAGCTTTTGTGAAATTTTCAAGTTACCATCCATGGCACTGGATTCCGGCATCCTTACCGGAATGACGGCGAATTTTGTCATAACGAGAATTGTTGGGCGTAGACTGCTTTTATTTTGAAACTACAGGAAAGATGCCATGCAATGGTCAGAAGTAATCGATAATCCGTATTTTAAAAAGCAAAGCCAATGAATGAAAAAATCGATCAAATTAGAGAGTTGCTTTCCCTTCTCGAAGGCGATCTGAAAGATGACCAAGGGAAGGAGTTTTCAGAAAATTTCAATGCCTTAGAGTTACCTGGTATTGTTTCATCAATTGTCGATTTTCTTCATCCACTATTAACGCCGTATGAGATTGTTGTTTATTGGTACCTCTTCAATAAATCCATTGTAAAGACTGGAGATCAATACGCGCGTGCAAGTACGCGTGGAATAAGTTCAATTGCAAAATCTGCAAGCGGACAATCTCAAGATATAAGCTATGACTCAATTAAAAAAACTCTTGATTCTTTGAAACAAAAAGAGGTTTTATCAATTGCTGGTGACACTACAAGAGGTGGCACATTATATAAAATCGGCATCCCTGATGAAATTCCTCTTTGCAAAGAACTAATGAAGGCTCAAGTTTTAGCCGAAGTAGAATCAGTCAATCTAGAAATGGAGCTTGACTTCTACAACGTTGCCGAGAACAGACTGAAGGTGTTTGAACGAGATGGTTATAAATGTCATTACTGTAATAAACAATTGACTCGTTTCAGTTCCACTCTCGATCACATTCATCCGGTATCAAAAGGCGGTGACAACTCATTTCACAATCTCATAACTGCGTGCTTGCACTGCAACTCTGAGCGAGGCAATAAGCCAATAATGGATTATCTGGTCAAGGACACGGCGGTTTGATTCCTATCAATCCGACATTTGCAGAGCCGTTGAGAATTTTCCCACGCTATCTTTATGAAACCCAACACTAAAACCAAACACTAAAAATGACCATAAACCCGGAACACCCCATAAAATTTTCCCGCACTCACCGCCTGCAATGGGAAGAAGCACAACAAAAAGATGTGATTCTTTATCCCGAAGGCATGGTGGAGCTTAATCAAAGTTCAGCTGAAATCCTGAAACTTTGTGACGGCACCCGCAAACTTGCCCAAATAGTCAGCGAATTGGAACAGAAATTCAACACGTCGGGTCTTACCAACGATATTACCGCTTTCCTAGAGGTCGCTATACAAAATGGCTGGATTAATCAAAACTAACCCTACGACTGCGCTCAGGGCAGGCATTACACCGCCGCGCTGGTTACTGGCAGAACTCACCTATTCCTGCCCGCTACAATGCCCTTATTGCTCTAATCCAATTGATTATGCCAAATATCAATCCGAATTAAGCACAGAAGACTGGAAACGCGTACTGACACAAGCCCGCAAAATGGGTGCTGTGCAATTAGGCTTTTCGGGTGGTGAACCGCTAACCCGTAAAGACCTGCCCGAACTGGTTAAACACGCTAGAGACCTGGGGTATTATTCCAACCTGATTACGTCGGGCTACGGACTGACCGAAGAAAAAATTATCCAGCTGAAAGAAGCGGGGCTGGATCACATTCAAGTCAGCATTCAGGCCAGCACCCAGGAATTAAACGACCATATCGCGGGCACGGCGTCGTTTACGCACAAAAAAGAAGTCGCTCATCTGGTCAAAAAACACGGTTATCCGATGGTGCTATGCGTGGTGATACACCGCGAGAATATCCACCAAATGCCGGAGATATTGGCAATGGCAGAAGAGCTGGGGGCGGATTATCTGGAATTGGCGAATACGCAATATTACGGCTGGGCTCATGCCAATCGTGATTTATTGTTACCGACCAAAGAACAGTTTGAGCAGGCCGAAGCCATTGCCCAGGCATTTAAGGAAACTGTGGCCGGCAAGATGAAAATCTACTATGTCGTGCCGGATTTTTATGAAGATCGGCCCAAAGCCTGCATGAACGGCTGGGGCACTACCTTCCTGACCATTGCACCTGATGGTGTTGCTTTACCATGCCATTCTGCCCGTGAACTGCCAGGACTGGATTG
>JAYTJI010000490.1:0-2461 GCA_043731245.1 Methylococcaceae bacterium
ACCCAAGATTTTGCATAAAATCGCCAATAGACCGTTACTACAGCATGTTTATGACATGAGCCGCCAGCTGAGTAACAATGCTATAAAAATTGTTTATGGTCATGGTGCGGAGCTTGTGAGGGACACCTTAAAGAATCTTGATGCCAGCTGGATTGAACAAAAACATCAGTTAGGCACGGGTCATGCCGTGCAACAGGTCAGCGATCAAATTGTGGATACAGATACAGTTTTAATTCTTTATGGTGATGTGCCTTTATTGAAATTAAGCACGGTTAAGCAGTTAATAACAAACGTTAATGACAAGTCCCTTGCTTTGCTCACTGTTAATCTTGAAAACCCGACAGGGTACGGCAGAATAGTAAGAGCCGGGTCTGGACAAGTGATAAAAATTGTTGAAGAAAAAGATGCTTCAACGACTGAAAAACTTATTAAGGAAGGCAACACCGGCATCATGGCAGTGCAAGGCGAACAATTAAAAAAATGGCTAAACCAGTTAAATAATAATAATGCCCAGGGCGAATATTATTTAACGGATGTTATTGAAATGGCGGTTGCCGATGGTATCGCTATAGTAACCAATCAGCCTGAGTCGGTTGATGAAGTATTGGGCGTTAATAACCGTATCCAGCTTAGTCACCTGGAGCGGGTCTATCAGTATGAACAAGCTTACTATTTGATGGAACAGGGCGTTACGTTAATGGATCCAGCACGTTTTGATCTCAGAGGCTCTATTGAAAGTTTAGGGATAGATATAGTTTGTGATGTTAATGTCATTATCGAGGGTAAAAACAGCATCGGCAACAACGTTAAAATTGGCGCCAATACCCATATAAAAAATTCAATTATTGGCGATAATGTAGAAATTCTGGCTAATTGTGTAATAGAAAATGCTGTGATAGGGCAGGGTAGTCGAATTGGTCCTTTTGCAAGGCTACGTCCTGAAACTGTTTTAGCTGAAAACGTACACATTGGTAATTTTGTAGAAATTAAAAAATCATCAGTAGCGGCAGCTAGTAAAATAAATCATTTAAGCTATATTGGTGATACGACAGTGGGCAGTCAAGTCAATATCGGCGCTGGAACCATTACCTGCAATTACGATGGTGTCAACAAATTCAGAACGATCATTGAAGATGGCGCTTTCATTGGATCTGATACCCAGTTAGTCGCCCCGGTCACTATAGGGAAAAATGCCACGATAGGGGCAGGCTCAACCATTACCAGAGACAGTCCTGAGAATCAATTGACCTTAAGCAGGGTAAAGCAGGTTTCTCTCACGGGATGGCAAAGACCCGTTAAGCGCGACTGCATGGATGCAGGAGATAGTGTAATGTCGGGAACAATTACCGAGGAAAAATAAAATGTGTGGAATTGTAGGTGGAGTAGCACAACGAAATATAGTGCCCATATTACTGGAGGGTTTAAAACGTCTGGAATATCGTGGTTATGATTCAGCTGGATTGGCAGTTATCAACGACCAGACGATATACCGGAAAAGGGAATTGGGCAAAGTTAAGGGGCTGGAGCTATTATTACAGGCCGATCCCATCGCGGGTAATATCGGCATAGCGCATACCCGATGGGCGACCCATGGTAAACCTAGCACGGCTAATGCCCATCCGCATATCTGTAGAGATAAAGTAGCGGTTGTTCACAATGGTATTATTGAAAATCATGAACAACTACGTAACACGTTGAAAGAAAATGGCTACGAATTCACTTCAGAAACAGATACCGAAGTTATTGTGCATGAAATTTATCAGGCCTTGGAATCTACGGATGGACTGCTAAATGCCGTCAAACTCACTATAAAAAAACTTGAGGGCGCTTATGCATTGGGGATAATAAGTACAGCAGAGCCAAATACCTTGGTGGTATGTAGAAAGGGTAGTCCTTTAGTTATAGGTGTTGGCATTGGTGAATATTTTGTTGCATCCGATGTGGCGGCATTGCTGCCGGTGACGCAACGCTTTATTTTTCTGGAGGATGGCGATATTGCTGCGATAACCATAGACAAGCTGGTTATTTACGATGTTAATGACAATATTGTGAACCGGCCGATTAAAGAAAGCCAATTAACAGCTGATTCAGTTGACAAGGGTAGCTATCGCCATTACATGCTGAAAGAAATCTACGAACAGCCTTTTGCAATTTCGCAAGCTTTGGAAGGACGGTTCATTAACAATCGCCTGCAAGAAAATTCATTTGGGCACAATGCGGCCGAAATATTCGATAATATAAAAGCAGTACAAATTCTGGCCTGTGGTACCAGTTATCACGCTGGGTTGGTTGCACGTTACTGGTTTGAAAAGCTCGCTCGCGTACCTTGCAATATTGAGGTGGCCAGTGAATTTCGCTACAGAAGCCCCGTATTAGCAGCGGATACCCTGATTGTCACCATTTCTCAATCGGGTGAAACAGCTGATACTCTGGCGGCGCTACAAGAAGCTAAAAAGCTAGG
>JAYTJI010000491.1:0-2625 GCA_043731245.1 Methylococcaceae bacterium
CCTGATTGTTGAATGGATACTGTCCATTTTTCTCGAAAAATTTACAAAAAAAGACCATAAGAATTACAGCATAGCCTCCTCGCAAACCGAAAAAGATGAATCCTCGCTAGGCTATCAAGGCAGTAATGGTAAGGGCAAAAAAGAAACGGATACCCGTGCTAAAAATACCCGAGTTCGCGAGCAAGTGACAGTCGCTACCGTCAGCTTTTGTGATGTCTGTGCAGAAGACCTCACCGGTGTTCCCTGCACACATCACGAAAGACGCACCAAGATTGACATTATTTTCGAAAAAGCCGTTGCACATGTGGATGCGGAGATTAAGCAATGTCCCGTCTGCAAGACAACGGTCAAAGGTAAGTTCCCTATCGATATGCACGACCCCTTGTAATATGGCGAGGGCCTGAAGGCGTTTATCATCAACTTGCTGGTTTGCCAGATGGTTGCGCTGAATAGCGTGCAAAATTGTACAAACCTTTTGCAGCGTATGACTGTTATGTGTGCTATCGCACAGACCAGGCGCTATTGTTGCGGCTAAGCTACTTATGAGGTTGTTTTACAACACAGTGGTGTGTTTCTATAGATTTATATTTTTTATAACGTTGAAGGAGAAGTTTATGTTGACTAAAAATTTACTGGCCGCTGGCTTATTGGCAAGTATGGGCTTTACCGTAGCGGTTCAAGCCGAAGAGTTTCTTGATGACCGTTGGTATGTTGCACCTTTCGGTTCTTACGTAAAACCGGGCGGAGATAGAAATTCTTCGTTTAATACGGGTTATGGCGCAGGTATCGGTTTCGGTAAAATTATTGATGAACATTTTAATGTGGAGGTGCGCGGCTTCTATAACGGTTTCGATGATGAAACTACTCGATTAGGTAAAAAAGGCCAATGGGATCTGGCTGGTGGCACTGCGGATTTACAATATTACTTATGGCGTGACAAATTCTCCCCTTATGCTGTAATCGCAGCAGGTGGCATTAACAGTTATGTTAATGGTAGCAGTGGTGTCGGCATTATCGGTGAAGCCGGTGCAGGTTTTACTTATGAGCTACACGACAACTTCCTGCTCCGCAGCGATGTGCGCTATCGTTACAACAATAATCTGAACGCTCATTTAACACCTGTGGGCGGCACGGATGAATATCATGACATGATTGTCAATGTTGGTTTTGTCATTCCTTTGGGGCCAAAACCTAAACCTGCTGCACCGAAAGAATCTGTAGCCGATTGCTCAACCTTAGATTCAGATTCCGATGGTGTGAATGACTGCATAGATACTTGTCCTGGCACACTGACAGGCAGCAAGGTAAATGCGGAAGGTTGCCCATTAAGCATTGAGTTGAAAGGCGTTAATTTTGAGTATGATTCTGCAAAGTTGACATCAAACGCAATTTCCGTACTTGACGGTGTTGCAGAAAACCTCATCGCATATCCACAAAAGAATGACATTGAAGTCCGTGGGCATGCCAGCAGTGAAGGTAGCAACAAATATAATATGCGTCTTTCGCAAAAACGTTCACAATCCGTTGTGGATTATCTTAGCACCAAGGGCGTAACCAACAAACTGACTGCCCACAGTTACGGTGAAGATATGCCAATTGCTGACAACAGCACAGAAGAAGGCAAATCACAAAACCGCCGTGTTGAGTTAGTCTGGTTCGGTGAATGATGAAATTTTAAGATCAAAAATCGACCAAAGCTTTCAAATTGCTGATAATCATAAAACCCGCTTCAAGGGCGGGTTTTATTTGTCAACTACTTCCTTTCGCAAGCGTATCACCAACAGCCATCCTATTTACGATACTGTACAGATAATGTTTGTGCTTACCAATAGACTCAAGCTGAGTTTGCAGTTCATTGCATTTTTTAACTCCAAAATCAGAGAGATTTTACCTCCGGTAATTTTAAAGTTGGCGTGCTGCCTTGAGACTTGACGCACTTTTAAAACACTTAACAAAAGGAATATCCCATGAAAACGACAAATGAAACCAAACAAAAAATTATAGCTAAAAAAGTTCTCGTGATGTCCTGTTTATCAACCATTCTAGGGCTGGCAGGTTGCCAGCCGGATGACTCATCAGAAAAGGCAGGGCAAACAATGGATCGTGCAGTAGATAATGCCGAAAAAACGATTGAGCAATCAAGTAAAACTACCAGTAAGCAACTTGAAGGTTTAAAAGATTCAGTGGAACAAAATGCTGAACAAGCGAAAGACAGCATTGATCGATCTACTGAGTCCGCTAAAGAAGTATTGGAAAAATCTGCCGATAAAGTTGATCAAAATACTGAGCAGGCAGAGAAAAAAGTTGAGTAAATAGAAGAAGCCGCAGAGAAAAAACTATAGGAGCGCATTACCATTTCTAACACAAGGCGTATGTTTACGCGATGATTTCAATGCTTTTGGGCGACTGAAAATTATCCGCTGCACCAACTACCAAGAATTTAATGTTTATTTTTCGTTGGCAGCAACCTTGTGTTCTATACCGCACAGACGGTGTCTGATTTTATCTTTATGTTGTCACTATGATGTTTAACATTTAAGGAGAACTCAATGAATATTGCAATCGAACCCCTGCTAGCACTTGTGATAGGGATATTAATTTTACTGGTGCCACGGTTCTTAAATT
>JAYTJI010000492.1:0-6577 GCA_043731245.1 Methylococcaceae bacterium
CCGGCATCACCTGTTAATGCGCCCAGTATATCGCCAGGCCGCACCTTATCTTTGCGTCCGCCATCTATCCACAAGGTTACCATTGGTGGTTCAAATCGGTGTTCATAGCTCATCTGAAAAGGTGCGACATCGTCCCATTTGGCAGGAATAGCTTGATACTCCTCAATGGCTTTAACCCTGTTTAACTCCTGTTGGGTGCATAAACTAAGCGCCAACCCTTTATTTCCGGCACGTCCGGTACGTCCGATTCTATGCACATAGATTTCAGGATCCCAAGGCAACTCATAATTGATCACCGCTTGCAGCTCTTTAATATCCAGCCCGCGTGCCGCCACGTCGGTAGCCACCAGAATTGAACAACTTTTATTAGCAAACCGCACTAATACTTGATCGCGGTGTTTTTGTTCCAGATCGCCATGCAATGCCTGAACAGAGAAACCGCTATTCTCCAACGCACTAGCAATATCCTGACAATCCCGTTTAGTATTGCAAAACACCACCGTGGATTCAGGCCGGTGATAGGCTAACAGATAGCCCAACGCGTTTGTTCTTTGTGATTTTTCTGTTTGATAAAAACGCTGCTCAATAACGCTATCATGATGACTGCTGTCGATGCTCACTGAAACCGGCTTATATTGAAACTTCTGGCTTATTTCCCGGATAGGATCGGCATAAGTTGCAGAAAAAAGTAAGGTTTGTCTGTGCGTGGGAGCGTAGGAAATCACATCCGTAATGATCTCTTCAAAACCCATATCCAGCATCCGGTCTGCTTCATCCAGTACCAGTACTTTTAGATTACTTAAGCGTAAACTGCGCTTACGCAAATGTTCCTGTAAACGCCCTGGCGTACCGACAACAACATGCACACCATGTTCCAATGAACCGACCTGTGGCCCAAAGGGAACGCCGCCGCACAAGGACAATACCTTAATGTTTTGCGTAAAACGCGCTAATCTCCGAATTTCCTTACAAACCTGATCCGCCAGTTCACGGGTCGGACAAACAACCAAAGCTTGAACCCTAAAGCTGGTCAAATCCAATCGGGACAACAAACCAATGCCAAATGCAGCGGTTTTGCCACTGCCTGTTTTAGCCTGCGCAATAACATCCCGGCCTTCTAAAATATGCGGCAGAGTTTCAGCCTGGATGGGCGTTAAATGGGTGTAACCCAGGGATTCAATATTTTCAAGCAGGGCGGGTTTTAACGGTAAAGAAGAAAATTCAGCAGTATTCACAAGGACTCTTATAGCAACACGATAGGCGGCGGACTGCCGTCATTCAATGGCTTATGATAACAGATACGGGTGTTTAAATGCGGATAAGGTTGGCTTATTTCATATTGTCAATAAGGCAAGTCGAAAAAATAAACTACCACATTCGTAGGACGTGCTGAACACAGTGAAGCGGCATCAGTCGCGATTGATGCGCTTCCTAACGTCAGCACATCCTACAATTTTTGCTTTATCAGGTATTTTTATTTATTGCGAGCTGGCATATCGACATAGCTTCTTACGTAGCGTGAAAGATGAAAAGAAACCATGGTGATTTCTTCAGGGTTTAGCTGATCTTTACTATTGCCAATAAACGCAGGAAGGGCTTTGGGATTTAAGACCCAGACTTCACTGGATTTTGCCTCAGAGGTAGGTTCAATATACCAGCCTGGAAACACGATTACGGGTTTAATAGTAAATTTACGCCCCGTACTTTCTTCGATTAAATTCTTTAACCACGATGCCGCCGCTTTAACTTGAATAACGGGTTTGTTATTTTCGATTTTTCCATGTAGAAAAATAGCCTCCCCCGTTAAATATTATTTTTGCTTCACCTTTGTCGGGTTTGCTGAAAGTCTTTGTTTCGATAACATAAACACCGCTTTTACAGATAACCACATGATCAAGATTAAAGCCTTTGGCAGGAATGTCGTGAAACACTTTGGCACCATTTTCTCTCAGTAATTCCAAATATTGACCAACTGCTTTTTCTCCATCCCGGCCTTGTTTTAGTATTTTTAATCTTTTATTCGCACGAATAATCTTCACTGTGGTAAATAGCACAGCAATTAGAGCCATAAAAGAATAGAGCCAAGGTGAGGGAGGGGTTTTAGAATACCAACGTATCCACTCCATCATTGCCATTACTACTAAAAGTATGGACATCGTATAGTATTTGAGCACTTCATCGAATACTAAATCTATGATTTTATTATCAAGCGATTCTCCAGGGTTTTTCAATGGCTTATCTTTTATGGGCGATTTCATCAAACCAGCCTAATCCCGGCCTTATCAATAGTAATTAACTGTTGCTTATACAAAGCCCCAATCGCCTGTTTAAACACTTTTTTACTGACTCCGAATGCGGCATAAATGGCTTCTGGCGGGCTTTTGTCGCTTAACATCAGCACGCCATTATTGGCTTTTAGCTTGATTAAAATATTATCGGTCAGGGATAACACTTTACCGTAGCCTGGCTGATGAAGACTGAGATCAATTTTATGATCCTCCCGTATCTGCTTAATATAGCCATCCAGCTTTTGGCCTCTTTTGACCGATTGAAACAGTTCATTTTCATACAACATGCCCCAGTAGGTGCTATTTACAATTGCTTTAACGCCCAGTTCGGTTTTATCAGCGATTATCAATGACACTTTTTGACCGACTTCAAAATCGACCGATTCATCAGTGATGAAACGATCAATCTTGGTAGTGGCGGCGATGCGGTTTTTGTCATCGAGAAACACTTTAACCAGATAGGACTTGCCGACTTCCATTTCGTGGTGTTGTTCACTAAAAGGCACCAGCAAATCTTTGGGTAGGCCCCAATCCAGAAAAGCGCCCACATAATTAAGCGAGACCACTTTAAGCCAGGCAATATCATCTACCTGTGCCAGCGGTGTTTTGGTGGTGGCCGCCAAATGGCCTTCGGAATCGACATAGACAAATACGTCCAGAATATCGCCAACCTGGCAGTTTTCGGGTAATTTTTTGTCCGCCAACAATACTTTTCCGGATGTGCCGCTATCGAGATAGACGTTAGCACCTTGTTGTTTAACGATAGTTAGCTTGTTAATCTTGCCGATATTGATCATGGAAATACTCAACTGGTAATAAGGAAGCGTACAGCGTCCAGTCTTAAATGTGCTGCCTGAATGTTTTCATGAGCCAGCATAGTCAACTCCTTAAGCTGCTCAATTTCTTCGGGTTTAATGCTTGGGTTTACTTTTTTAAGCCTAATTAAACGTTTTATCTCGGCTGCGAGTGATTCAAGCATGGTGTTAGTGGCAGCATCAATGAGCTGTTGCATATCGGCTTTGGCTTTTTGTTCTGCTACGCCTAACAGCTTGGTGATAGGTAGTCGCTGATTATTAAGGAAGTTTACGATTTGTTGTTTATCAAAGGCTTTGCCGGTTTCTACTAAGCTACGATGATCGATAATTTCCGTTAAATCTTTTTGATGTTGATTGATCAATATCCGAATAGGGGTATGCGGTAAAAACCGGCCAATTTGTAATTCTGCAGGCGCACTGCATTCAACAATAAACAAGCACTCCAACAAAAACTGACCGGCTTTTAGATCGCTGTGTCTAATTACGCTGATGGCGGCATTACCGGTTTCACTGGACAATATTAGATCTATTGCGGCGGTGACTACTGGATGTTCCCAAGTCATAAACTGCAATTCTTCTCGCGCCAGGGCAATTTGCCGGTTAGCTGTTGCGGTCATACCGTCTTCAGATAAGCCGGGAAAGTGTGAAACCCGCATATGGTCACTGGGGCGAATGATAAAACAGTCCGGTGAATGAAACTCGGTATCAACCCCGAAGCATTCAAATACATCCTCCATATAAGGCCAAAGTACGCCTTCATGTTCATAGGCATTCAACTGAGCTATCAGTTCGTCAGCTAAGTCTTTGCGGCATGAGTTCAATTCCAGCAATTGGTCACGACCATTGTGCAGTTGTGTTTCAATTTCAACGCTCAGGGCTTGGGTTTTGGCGATAAACGCATCAATATCAGCCTGATTGTTGTTGTGTAGCACAATTTCCAGTTCATCGTGCAGTGCATCGGCTACAGCCTGGGCGGCTGAATTGTTGCTGCGAAACGCATTTAAGCCTTCGTCATACCATCGATACAAACGGTGTTGCTGGGTATTTTCCAGATAAGGAATGTGTATCTGAATAATATGTTTTTGCCCGATTCGATCCAGTCTGCCTATGCGTTGCTGTAATAAATCAGGATTGGTCGGTAAATCCCACAGAATCAAATGATGGACGAATTGAAAGTTTCTACCTTCACTACCAATTTCAGAACAGATCAATAAACGCGCAGAACTTTCCGGGTCGGCAAAATAAGCTGCTGCCCGGTCGCGCTCAATAATGGACATACCTTCATGAAAAATCGCTGAGGCAATACCGGCGCGATTTTTTAAGGTTTGTTCGAGATCAATAGCGGTTTGCGCATGTTTACAGATTAACAGGGCTTTTTGACCGCGTAGAGACGCGTTTGATGCCGTCAAATTGTCGACCAGCCAGATATAGCGAGGATCCTGCTGCAAATCGCTAGTGTTTTGTTGGCCTGTTAAAGCATAACCATAGCGTTCGCGCTCTGGAAATCCTTGTACTGTTTGTCGGGAATTTCTAAATAAGATGCGTCCTGTGCCATGATGGTCGAGCAGTATTTTAATTAGTGCAGCACGCGCGGCTGCTGATTTTAGCGGGTCGTTAAGATTTTTCAGCAAGCCGTCGACATTGTCATCTTTAAGCAGGTTGGTTAGGTTATGCTGATCTTGTGCAGCCAATGTTTGCTCATTCAATAACAATTTAGCGGCATTGGCAACGGGTTCAAACAGTCGCTCTTCTTCGACGAAAGCGTCAAAACTGTAAAACCGGTCAGGATCGAGTAATCTTAATCGTGCAAAATGGCTTTTTTTGCCTAATTGTTCAGGTGTGGCAGTTAACAAGATAAGGCTGGGAGTCAGTAGGCTAAGTTGCTCAACAAACCGATATTCAGGGCTGACAGCTTGTTCACTCCATTCTAGATGATGCGCTTCATCAACAATGACCATATCCCAACCCGCCTGCAAGGCTTGTTGTTGTCGGTGTGGGTAATCGGAAAAAAAGCGTTGGCTGCATAGAATTAACTGTTCAGTTAAAAACGGATTATTATCGTCTTTTGCACTATCATCTTCATCCAGCCCATCATCATTAAGTTCTTCAAGGCAACGTGCCTCATTAAAGACACTGAAACGCAGATTAAAGCGTCTTATCATTTCAACCAGCCACTGATGTAAAAGACTTTCCGGTACGATAATTAATACGCGATGAGTTAGGCTATTGATCAGGCGATGGTGCAAAATCAAACCCGCTTCGATGGTTTTGCCTAAGCCTACTTCATCCGCCAGCATAATTCTTGGCGCAGATCGGTTTGCTGACTCGTGAGCAATAAATATCTGATGTGGAATTAACGAAGTTCGGCCACCTAGCAAGCCTTTAACCAGTGACTGCTGATGTTGTTGTAGTCTCCGCCATGTCTCGTAACGCAGTAGAAACCAGGAGCTGGGATCGATTTGCCCGGTAAACAACCGATCCTGTGGCTTGTTAAATTGGATGTGATGATTGAGTTCAATTTCTTCTAACTGAACTTCTTGTCCGGATTTATTTTTTCCTACGTAAGTAATCAGCCCATCTTTCTCGATTAACCGGATGACGGTCAGCTTTTCTTCATCTATTGATTCAATGACGTCGCCAACTGCAAAGCTGACGCGAGTTAAGGGAGCGTTATCGCTTGCATAAATACGCCGTTCATCACTCGCTAAAAAAAGCACAGTGACGCGTTTGAAACTTACTTCAAGAATAAGGCCTAAACCAAGCTCTGACTCGGTATTACTGATCCAGCGTTGGCCGGGGATGAAATCTATCATTGATTGAACTGCCATTACACATCAAAAACTACTATTATAAGCGTTACAAAAGAATTTTTTCGGGTTTTATCGGCGCGAAATGCGCGTTTTTCCAGGTCAGATGACTTAATTTTTTACAAGGTCAATTGCAGTCTTATTTCCTTATTTATAGCATTGGGGTTTGTTAAGCGATCATTAAGGTTATGGGTGCTAATATTTGCGCATAAAAATTAACTGATAAATTTAATTTTATTCCCCCCCAATACTTAATTTAACTTAAACAGTCCTATGAAAAAATTGCATTTTTTAATTCCATTAACGGCAATGGTAGCTGTATATGCGTCATCCTCACTTGCTTCTGGGGGTGGTCACGGCAAAAGGCATCATAGAAATGAACATCAACACAATTATTCTGAAGAAACGAGATATTATCCTCAGCCAGCACCTGCCTATTATCCTCCGCAGCCTCAAGATCCGCGTTCTCATCAAGGTTTGGCCGGCGGGGTTGTGGGTAGTGTATTGGGTTATGAAATCGGCAAAGGCGATCCTATAGCGACGGGGCTTGGCGCTGCTGCCGGCTCTTACCTTGGTAATGGGATTGCCGGAAGACGTTAGTTTAAGTGACTTAAAAATCATCAAAAGAGCCCGCCTTTTTTGTCATGGGCGGGTTATGTTTCGATCC
>JAYTJI010000493.1:0-2333 GCA_043731245.1 Methylococcaceae bacterium
CTGTACGAGACAAAATGCTATTTCAGGATAACAACTCCGCCAACAGAACCACAGGATGGATCACTTTATTTTGAGCCGACCCGGCATTCAAATGCAAGGCACAGCCGATATTAGTTGATACCAGCAAGTCTGCTTGGGATTGTTCAAAATGAGCCAGTTTTGTATTTCTGAGGGGATCAGCTATTTCGGGGTGCGTCAGCATGTGAACACCACCTGCGCCACAGCAAATTTGATTGTCGGGTAACGGGATCACGGTTATTTCTGGTATTTTTTCCAGTAAGGTATAAACATGTTGATGCCGATTTCCTAGCGCTGGCTTTACGTTGCGTTGGCTACATGGCTCATGTACAGCGACTTTTCTGACTTTGGCATGGCACTCTTTCAGGCTGATGTCGTCCGGCCAATGCAAATTTAGAAACTCAGTAATATCAAACAAGCTGTGGCTGAATTTTTTCAGATCACTCCCCTCCTCGCCATTTTCTTGCCCATATTCATTTAGCATCAAGCCGCAGCCACTGGCAGTATAGATAATGGCTTCTATATCCAGTAAATTAAATACGCTGGTATTGAGTGTTGCCATGTTATCAGCGGCGTCGATTTTTCCTTGATGTTGATGAATTGCGCCACAACAGGTTTGTTGTTTTGGAACAAGGACATCGAAGCCGATGATATTTAACAGTTTAACCGAGGCGAGCAAGGTTTTACGGTCAAAATGGTCGCTGATGCAGCCGGTAAACAAGGCAACATTGCCACGGTGTTGTTTGTCCGTGGGATAACGCCCGGCCAGATTACTTATATCCGCTTCAGGCATCAGTGCTTCTGCTCTATCAAGCTTAAGCACCCTAAGTAAGCCGGTTTTTCTTAACAAAAACTGTAATCCGGTTTTTTGATACAGCCGGACCAAGATGGTAGCCGCATTCAGCAAGGCTTTATGTTCTATCAGTTTGAAGCCGATTGCGCTAAGAAGATTAGCACGCCGTTCCGAAGCTCCCGCCAGGAATCGTTGCTCTCGCGCGCGATCAAACAAATGTCCATAATCCATTTTGCTGGGGCAAATGGTTTCGCAGGCCCGGCATTGGGTACAATTATTGAGGTGCTTAAGTTCTTCGCCGGAAACAACTGTGTTGCCATTGATGATTTTATCGATGGTACGTACACGGCTACGCGGCGTTTCTGCCTCAATCTGGAATAATTTGTAAGTTGGACACAAGCTGATGCACAGCCCGCAACGCATACACTCAGCTGCATCTGGAATGTATATGCCATTCTGGGAGTAAATGGCGTTATCGCTCGTATAATCGTCAATAAAATCGAACATGGTTAGGATTCCATGACCAGGGCGTAGGCTCGACGCAATAATTCCATTTCTGCGGGCGGCCTGTTTCTTAACTCAGTCAATGTCCTAAATTTACAGCCTTTTTCAGCCATCAACTGCCGGGGAGGATCCAGCGCATTAAAATGAGCCAGGTATACGGTGATGATGCCATCCGGGGTGTCAACCTGTTCCCGGTAACCCGTATTAGCTTGCAGAAAATTCGCAGGCAACCCCATGGCTTTGCTGATGGCGCTGACTATGTGAGCGGGAGCAGTGTGGGCACTGTTCAAAGGCATTTCATCATCTTCCATAACCGAAGACAAGGCAGGTAAAGGGGATGGCGTGCAAACGCTTTCGTTAGGATGTTGTACGAATAAGGTCAAAGCGCTGATTGCGCCATTGTAATAAAGAATCACGCGGCTGCTTTTTAACAATTCGATCATTAGGGCTCTCCCTGATGCGTATCCCACAGTCGCTTATAACTGCTATCCATACGCGAGAGGCGCGTCGTTACATGATGAAGTGGGTTAAACTCAGGAAACCGCCCCTTTTTTCCGCTGGCATACCAATGCTCCATTGCTGAAGTCAGTTGCTGTTTTTCATTATAATCCTCAGCTATCCGGTTTTTCAGCCAGTTCATGCTGTTCGCTGGCGTTAGCTCGACTATCCGATAACAGGCACCGTTTTCAAAAATGCGTACACCGCCGCCTTCTGCCGCAGTCTGGTATAGCTTAATGGGATCGACGACTTCCAGCCCTGCCAGATAATTGATACCAAATTCATGCAGTTCCGGTAACCACGGCAGGGTCGGACCCATCAACACCGTCGTCGCATGTTGCGCCAGTTCGGCCAGACGCGGGAAGGTTTTATTAGTGATAGAACTGGCGGTCAAAAATACCCAGTCTGCATTGGGCAATAAAAACTCACAGGCGGGGTCAGGGTAATCGTTATGTACCGGTTGCCGCTCCAGAATACTGATATTAATTTCTTCGGCATAGCGTTCAATGCCTGGGTAACG
>JAYTJI010000494.1:0-3621 GCA_043731245.1 Methylococcaceae bacterium
ATCACGTAGTAGCCGCGTGCGGCAAGGCGTTCATCATATAAAATGTTGCAAATGATGGAGACGGTCTCATTGAAAGCTACTAGTCTACTCGACCGAAAGACACGAAATAAATCAGAATGTTGTGTTGATTTAGCTATTCACCCCTTGGGTCACAATCTACAGTTCGGTATCCCTTTGAAAATTTCATGCTTTTTGTATTAAATGATTTTTATGTGCAAGGCAACGAAAGATTCTATTTTAAATGGGCGCTTGAATTATGAAAAACCCAACTCCACCATTACCTTATCTTGTTAATAATGGCTTAAACATTACTTTATTGGAATCGAATATATAAATACAGGGTGTTTTATCTGTAACTAAACCACTAGACGGTATATAATCGGATGTTTTGATTCAATCATTTACTACATTCACACCGGAAAAAAACATGCTGGGTAAGCTAGTTAAATTTGTTGTAGGGAGCCGTAACGACAGGCTGGTAAAGAAGAAAAAGAAGCTGGTCAAGAAGATCAATGCTTTAGCTTCGGAATACGAAAAATTATCTGATGAGGCACTAAAAGCAAAAACTCAGGAATTTCGTGATCGTCTGACACAAGGTGAAAAACTGGATAATCTGATTCCAGAGGCGTTTGCGGCAGTCAGGGAGGCGTCTTCGCGGGTCTTTGGTATGCGTCATTTTGATGTCCAGCTGATCGGCGGCATGATACTGCATGACGGTAAAATTGCGGAAATGAAAACCGGTGAGGGTAAAACCTTGATGGCAACCTTGGCCGCCTATTTGAATGCTCTACCGGGCAACGGCGTACATGTTGTTACGGTGAATGACTACCTGGCCAAGCGCGATTCTGAATGGATGGGCAGGCTGTACGCTTTTCTAGGGATGTCCACAGGCGTTATCATCAGTCAAATGGAGCATGCGCCCAGGCGCGAAGCTTATGCAGCCGACATTACTTATGGTACCAATAACGAATTTGGTTTTGATTATCTGCGCGACAACATGGCTTTTAGCCTGGAACAAAAAGTCCAGCGTGATTTAAGCTTTGCTATCGTTGATGAGGTCGATTCTATCCTTATCGATGAAGCCAGAACACCGCTGATCATTTCCGGGCCCACTGAAGAAAGCACTGAAATCTATATTAAAGCCAATGAAATCATCCCGTTTCTAGCCAGACAGGAAAACGAAGAGCAACCGGGTGATTATACGGTTGATGAAAAGATACGCCAGGTCTACTTGACTGAAGCCGGTCATGAGCGCATTGAACGCTTAATGCTTGAACATGGCTTGATGGCTGAAGGAACCAGTCTTTATGACGCAGCCAATATCCGCTTGATGCACTATCTTAATGCCTCATTGCGTGGTCATGTTTTATTCAAGAAAGATGTTGATTACATCGTCGCCAATAATGAAGTTGTTATCGTTGATGAGTTTACCGGTCGAATAATGCCTGGACGGCGCTGGTCTGAAGGCTTGCATCAGGCTATTGAAGCGAAAGAACATGTCACTATTAACAGTGAAAATCAGACGCTGGCTTCAATTACCTTCCAGAACTATTTTCGCCTGTACGACAAACTTTCAGGTATGACCGGAACTGCCGATACTGAAGCGTTTGAGCTGAACAAGATTTACGGCCTTGAAGTTGTCGTTATCCCAACGCATCGCCCCATGATCCGCAGGGATTTGGGTGACGTGGTTTACTTAACCACTGACGAGAAATATATTGCAGTTGCAAATGATATTAAAGACTGCGTAAGCCGCGGGCAACCGGTTTTAGTGGGCACGACCTCCATTGAAAACTCCGAACGGCTTTCTGCTTTATTGAAAAAACAGGGTATCCAGCACGAAGTACTCAATGCCAAGCAACACGAACGCGAAGCCCATATTATTGAGCAAGCAGGCATGCCGGGCGCAGTCACTATCGCCACCAATATGGCCGGACGGGGTACAGATATTGTACTGGGCGGCAATCTGGATGCAGAACTAAGGGCTTTGGGCGAAGACGCCGGTAGTGCTGAAAAAGAACAAGTACGCGGGGCCTGGCTGGATAGGCACAATCAAGTGCTTACCAATGGCGGTTTACACGTTATTGGCTCAGAACGTCATGAATCACGCCGTATCGACAATCAATTAAGAGGCCGATCCGGTCGACAGGGCGATCCTGGTTCAACGCGTTTCTACCTGTCTCTGCAAGATGACTTGATGCGTATTTTTGCATCAGAGCGGGTAGCTGGCTTAATGAAGAAGCTAGGCATGGGTGATGGCGAAGCTATTGAGCATCCGTGGGTAACCCGGTCTATTGAAAATGCACAGCGCAAAGTTGAAGGCCGCAACTTCGATATACGTAAAGAAATTCTGGCCTATGACGATGTCGCCAATGATCAGCGGAAAGTCGTCTACGCACAACGAAATGAGCTGATGGCCGCCACAGAAATTTCCGACATTATTACGGCTATACGCAAAGATGTCGTCAACAATGTGATTACCCAGTATATCCCCGCAAAAACAATGGTTGAGCAATGGGATATAAAAGGTTTGGAAGAGCATTTACATCAGGAATTTAATGTTCAAATTCCCGTACAAAAAATGCTCGATGAGAATAACAGACTGCAAGAAGAGTCCTTACGTACTCGCATTATCGACATTCTGGAACAGAACCACAAAGATAAAGAGCAGCAGATCACTCAAGAAGTGTTGCAGCATTTTGAAAAATCAGTGATGCTGCAAGTGTTAGATACCAGTTGGAAAGAACATTTAGCGGCGATGGATTATTTGCGTCAAGGTATCCACTTTAGAGGTTATGCGCAAAAAGATCCCAAGCAGGAATACAAGCGCGAATCATTTGAAATGTTCACCAGTCTGCTGGAGCATATCAAATATGAAGTAATCGGGATTCTGTTTAAAGTCCAGGTTCGGCAGGAAGAAGATGTCCAGGCTATTGACCAACAAATGCAAGCGCCCAGGGAAATGCGCTTTGAACATGCGGCAGCACCGGCTCTTGATGCTTATGATGAGGCTATGGCTGATGCCGAAGAAGAAAATGTATCCGAGCAACCTTTTGTAAGGGCAGGCAATAAAGTGGGTCGAAATGATCCTTGTCCTTGCGGATCAGGAAAGAAGTACAAGCAATGTCATGGTAAATTAAGCTGACATTTAGATAAACATTATCTATAGCAAAAAAGAGTGGCAGTGAATCAACCGGCTAATGTGTTAGGGATAACATATTAGCCGGTTTTTTTTGGCCATTTTTCCGGGGAAGCACATTGGAAAAAAGCCGCCATTTTGGCGGCTTTTTTGTCGAAAAGTAATGCCTACTTTTTCTAACTAGAAAGGCTATTCAGCCAGCGCACGCCTATATGCTTTTCTTACCGGTATGGCGATTTGACAGCTTAGATTAATTTGCGATGGGGTTTTTTATTTGCCAGATCAGCTTTATTTAACAATGCCTTCGCTTATGTTATCCAGTTAGCGAATCCTTCATTAATTAAACTGTGTTATTTAACACAGTAGATGTGTGTCATATGACACAGTTTTGAAATATCAATCTCAATACTCAAGTATTTCAGTAGCTGTTTGTTTGGATAAATAAAACAATTCAATCGGTAAATGTTTTTAAGACTCCAAAG
>JAYTJI010000495.1:0-1141 GCA_043731245.1 Methylococcaceae bacterium
GGCACTGGTTCAGTTTGACATTTTCATAAACCACTGAATAGATTACCATTCCAAAATTAAGTTGAATATGAGTAAAAAAGCAGCGCCTGCAGTTCGAACCTATCATGCCCCAATTGCGGGGATATGAAACTTGAACTACACGGAAGTTATGAAACAACCCAAAATGGCACACGACAAATGTATTATTGTAGATGTTGTCGTCATATATTCAGCGAAACACAAGGGACATTTTTAGCGTGCTTGCGTAAGCCGATCAGCCTGATTAGCCAAGTCTTCAAAGCGCGTACAGACGGCATGGGTGTCAATGCTACCTGCCGTGTTTTTGGGATTGCAAAAAACACGCTGCTTCATTGGGAGTGTCGTTTTGCGGTGTTAAAAGATGTGTTGATGATCTTCATGTTGTTGCATACTTTTCTCCGGCAAGTGGTAGAAGCCGATGAGCTTTATACCAAGGTTGGAAAAAATGTTCCTGTGGAAGAATGCGAAGGCTGGACGATTGTATTTATGGATAGAGCAACACGTTTTATCTGGGAAATGAAGGCGGGCAAGAAAGATAGAACATTGTTTTTCTGGGGGATTAAAATGCTCAAGCAGGTAATTGAGCGCACACAGGATGTTACTTTGGTCACGGATGGTGAACGTCGTTATGGGAAAATATTGTTCGAAATTTGCCATGAAGTCGTTCGTTCTGGCGCGCTCGGTCGGCCACCCAAAGTATTACGAAAAAACCTGAGAGTCCGCCTCAAAAACAAAGGCGCCAAAGGCAGCAAAGAGGGGCGTGATAAATATGAAGCACCACAACGCGAGCACCCAGAAACGGTTCAAAATATTCAAAACCACGAAATTCATGCGAATCATGTGGAAGCGTTAAACGCTTCGATACGGCGCAAAAATTCGGCCTATACTCGACGCTGTAATATGTACGCAAAGAATGTGGATGGCTTGCAGCGTACCCTGAATATTTTTTGGATTGCACACAACTTCATTCGGGTTCACTTCACAACTAAGCAGGTTCCTGCTGTTGCAATTGGTGTGCTGGATGCAGGACTAAGCTGGGATTCGGTTTTTAAAATGCAAAAACACAACCCTGTATTTTGTTAATAAACAATGCGATATAAATTTGTCAAACTGAACCAGTGCC
>JAYTJI010000496.1:0-4896 GCA_043731245.1 Methylococcaceae bacterium
AAGTTTGCTCTGGAAGGATTGGCTGATACTTTGCGGCTGGAACTCTATGGCACAAACATTTGTATTTCACTGATAGAACCCGGGCCTATCCTCAGTGACTTTAGAAAAAATTCGTACGCGTTGTATAAAAAAAATATAAATCCTTCATCCAGTTTTCATAAAGAAGCTTATGAAGCAATGGAAGCTCGCTTGCAAACAGAAGGCGCTGCTGTCGCCTTTACTTTGCCTGCTGAAGCGGTTGTTGAAAAAGTGGTACACGCCCTGGAAGCTAAGCGACCCAAGATGCGTTATTACGTTACTTTTCCCACCTATTTGTTTGCTGTCCTTAAGCGTATTTTGCCCATGTCGTGGCTGGATACACTACTCAGAAAGGTTTAATGATGAATGAACTGGACGAAATTATTATTTATTGCCCCTATTGCGGCGAAGCGCTCGATGTATTAGTGGATACATCGGCGGGTGCGCAGCAATATTATGAAGATTGTGCGGTGTGTTGTGCGCCGATTTTATTTATTATGTCGGAAGATGATGCAGGAGAAATGATCATTGACGTAAAAAGAGATGATGAATAGTTTTCTTTGTTTGGATTCTTATCATTCAGTTTTAATTTATTTTTTTGTGCTAGAATCCCACGCGGTACTTGGCCAATTAATTTGAACGCCTGAACATAATAGTAAGCCTCATTTTAATTTGCTGGTTCTAAACATATAAATATCAACTGTGAGGTTTAATAAGAATGCAAGCATTAAAAAAAGTCTTAGTTTCTCTTGTTATGGCAGCAGCTATGGCTGCCGTTTCATCAACCGCTTTTGCTGAGCCTAAAGGCGAAGCTGAAGTTAAAGAGGCCATTGAAAGCACGATTGCTGGAATAACAGCTGCACAAGCCGCATCAAAAAGTGGTGATTTGTCAGGCGTTTCAAAAGACATTCTTGACGCTGCCCAAGCTTCAAAAAAATTCCGTTTTGAAATCACCGAGCGCCAACGTCAAAAAGCAACTGATATGTTGAAAAAGGCGCGTAAGGATTTTGAATCAGGCGATACTGTTGCTGGAGATGCAGGTTTAGCGGAAGCTTTAAAATCATTTACAGAAATGAAAGCTAAATACGACTTAACGCATTAATAAATAGTTGCTGAAAAATCAGATTCGATTATCTCTGGTGATGTAATCGAGTCTGATTGATAAGGACGTAATACTTAAAAAATATTTCTTAACACCTGCTTTTTAAGCATCTTAACAGGTTAAATACTTGCTATTTGTGTTAGAATTATTGTCGGCAAATGACATAATCGTTATTTTGTCACTATAACTAGAAATAACAACAACTTGAGGATTAGTAAAATATGAAAACATTGAAAAAAATCTTGCTATCTTTATTTATTGCAGCTTCTGTGGGCGCTGTTTCAACTTCTGCTTTAGCCGAATCTGATCCAGGTAGAATTACCTACCAACCTGCTGAAGCAATTGATTTGGTAGTTGCTAAAATACAAGCTGCCATTGAAGGCATCAGCAAAGGTGCAAGTGGTGATGAGGCAGCTGCGCTTATCAAACCCGCAATTGATTTAAGCAAAGAAATCAATGCTAATGATAAAGTAGACAATGCACGTTCAAAAGCGAACAGAAAATTGAAATCTGCTGTAACGCACGCTAAAGAATCTGCTTTACAAGAAGCTGAAGCAGAATTGAGAGATGCCAAGAAAGATTTTGAAGCTCTGAAAAGCTTAATCTAATTGCAATATAACCCTGTCAGGGTGCCTTTTGGTTACCTGATAGGGTTTGTTATTCCCCGCTTAACCATTTTAGCCTTCAAATATAACCCTTAACCCAGTTATAGGTTATGTTTTCATAACAATACAAAGCTGTCGTTTTAAACTAAACACTTTGCAAACCTAATGCAACTGCCCGACTTTTCAAGAGGCTTTGCTATCAGCAGATTATACTTACCGGCAGTCGTATTTAGGTACCGAATTGCTGGCAATAGGACACAAGTGTGCTAAGTTTGTCAAATCGTCTACAATAATCTATGCAAAAACACGCTGAGCCCCAAAAACACTTTTTTAGCGATTTTTCTGCTACCGATAACGAGCAGATTGAGCGTGCGTTGGCGATTGTCGCTCTTATTCCAGACGATTCGCAAAATAATCGCGCGGAAGGATTTGAAGTTGCCGCTATTTTAAAAGATTACAATGTCGACCTTAAAACTCTGCTTGCGGCTATATTAAGTGATCCGCGTTTGTCGCAGTTAGCGCCTCAGCCTGATATCAACGAACAGTTTGGCGAAACAGTCGCGGCGTTGGTAAAAGATGTCAACTGGCTGAATAAATTGACAGTTTATTCGGCCGAAATGACCCATAAGCCCAGTCAGGCAGAAACATTACGGCGGATGTTACTGTCGATGACCCAGGATGTCCGGGCCGTGTTAATCAAGCTGGCTTACCGGATTCATCGGCTGCGGTTGTTGCCGAAAGAATCGTATGAGCTTCGGCACTTCATCTCGCAGGAAACGCTGGATATATATGCGCCCATTGCCAATCGCTTAGGTATTCATCAGTTTAAATGGGAGCTTGAAGATATGGCTTTCCGGTATTTGGAGCCGCAAGCGTATCGCCAGATTGCCAAATCCCTCGCTAATAATCGCGTGCAACGGGAAAATTGTATTAATGGTTTTATTGACCTGTTACAAAAACACCTCGCTGAAGAAAACATAAACAGCACTTGTTACGGTCGTCCCAAACATATTTACAGCATTTGGAAAAAAATGCAGCGTAAACAATTGGACATGGACGAGCTGTATGACCTGTTAGCCGTGCGTGTGATTGTCGATAATTTGACCCACTGCTACACCGTGTTAGGGATTGTTCATAGCTTATGGCAATACATTCCTAAAGAATTTGATGATTACATCGCCAACCCTAAAGAAAATGGCTATCAATCGTTGCATACGGTTATTTTAGATGCGCAAGGCAATCGTATTGAAGTGCAGATTCGCACGCAGGACATGCACGATTATGCGGAGCTTGGCGTTGCCGCACACTGGTCGTATAAAGAAGGCGGTAAACAGACGGCAGCAATGGAAAAAAGCGTTGCCACTTTGCGCAAGTTGCTGGAAGAGAAGCACAGTGATGAAGCCTTGAGCGATGATTTTCACAGTGAATTATTTAACGATCGGGTTTATGTTTTAACGCCGGCCGGCAAATTGATCGATCTGGTAAAAGGTTCGACACCGCTGGATTTTGCTTATGCTGTTCATACCGAAATCGGTCATCGTTGCCGTGGCGCAAAAATCAACGGCAGGATAGTGCCGCTGACCTATATGCTAAAATCCGGCGAACAGGTGGAAATTCTGACCACTAAAGAAAGCGTGCCCAATCATAATTGGATAGACCCGAACTTGGGCTATTTAAAATCATCACGCGCCATTAGCAAGGTGAAAAGCTGGTTCAGAAATCAGCAGCAAACTGAAAATATAGCCAGAGGCAAGACCATTCTGGACAAGGAAAGTCAGCGGCTGGGAATAAAAGCACCCAACATGGATGACATGCTTAACCATTTTAAAAAAACCGATACCGATGCCCTACTTGAAGCCATCGGCCGCAGCGATATTAATAGTCGTCAGCTGGCAGGATTTTTAAAGATACCCGAACTGGAAGAGCTGTCCGTAAATGTCAGACCGAAAAAGTCTTCGGCAAAATCGGTAGTTTCGGTTGCGGGTATTGACAACGTGCAAACTTCATTTGCCCACTGCTGTTCGCCGGTATTGGGTGATGACATTATCGGTTATATTTCTCACCATAAAGGCATTACCGTCCATCGCACAGATTGTAAAAACGTCACACAGCTGAGCATTGAAAAGCAGACTCAGCTAATTTCGGTAGCTTGGGGCACAAAAAAAGCCAGTCATGCCGTACCTATTATAATTCATGCTTTTAATACCCAGAATTTGCTCAATGATGTATCACAGATTCTAGCGCAGTCTAAAATTCATATTTTTAATGCTGCACTGGATACCCATCCTGATTTTTCAGCCATTCTAAATTTGACTATTCAAATAGAAAATACCAATCAATTAAGTCAGGTTCTTAGTAAAATAAACCAACTGCCTAATATTATGGACGTTAAGCGTAAAACTTGACACGCATACCCATCAACTTAAAAATGGAGGGCGGTAGTGGTTGCGCCGAACCAAGTGACGCATTGTGATTATTGACGCGCTTTGTAGCTCAGCGCATTCTGCTCGCTGTTATACCGTAAACCGTTAATAACACGGAGTCCAAAAACATGTTTTTGGACTCCGGTTTTTACGGCAAATCGTGTAATCGTTAGCTATGTCTCTTTATCTTACAGAATAAAGTTTACGGGAATTTATAGTCGCGCCTACAACGCGTCAAATTTAATTCCAGTCCTGCCTACCCTTAACCTTGCTCCTAAATCCCATGCTACAACAAATCCAAAAACGCCTGATTCTGGTTGATGGTTCGTCCTTCTTATTTCGCGCTTACCATGCGATCCCACCCTTAACCAATCCGCAGGGTGAGCCTACCAATGCTATTTACGGCGTATCCAATATGCTGCGAAAACTCATAACAGACTATCAAAGTGAATACGTCACTGTGGTTTTTGACGCGCCCGGCAAAACTTTTCGCAATGACCTTTATGATCAATATAAGGCGCACAGGCCGCCTATGCCCGATGATTTGCGTGTACAAATCGAGCCCTTGCACCAGCTGATTCGAGCGATGGGTTTGCCGTTAATTATGGAACCTGATGTAGAAGCGGATGACGTCCTGGGTGCCTTGGCGCAACACGCCGCCCAAGAAGGCTTCAGCGTGATTATTTCCACTGGCGATAAAGATATGGCGCAACTGGTAACTGACCAGATAACCCTGGAGAATACCATG
>JAYTJI010000497.1:0-2570 GCA_043731245.1 Methylococcaceae bacterium
AAAACCTGCTCATGATTAACGCCAAGTATACTAGGTATTTCGGCGAGTAATCCAGCCAGTCTCTGATCTGCTTTGTGTTGATCGATAGTTTTAGGCGGCTCGTATTCTTGAACATTAATCCAGGTTTGTTCGCCTACAGGGTAAGTTTCACCCTGGTAAATATCAACGGCGGCGGCGTACTCGGGTAAATCGGCATCGTAAACACGATAGCAGGTAATTTGGTTTTGTTTGGCCCAACGGGACAGTTTTTTAAAATTCTTTTTCAATCGATTGGAAAATTCTAAGGCTCCAACCTTAACTTCATCTTTGTTGATATGTCCTTCTACTCTCTGCTCAGGCTCCTTCTCTATGTCCACAACCATTTCAGTGTCCACGTTGGGTTGCTGGGCTGTGCTAATCGCGATTACCTGAGCAATTCGCTCTTCCTGGGTTTTAGCTTTAGGGATGAAGAAATTGCCTTCTTCAATATTCAGCCGCAATAATTTACATTCAAGCGCACCGTTGAATAGGGTAATCGGTTTTTGTGAACGTATCCCTAAGCGAAAACCCAGTTCGGGGTTGCTGATAATCATCGCCGCTTTCCAGCCGATAAAATGGGCTTTTAATGATTCGCCAAATTTTTTGTACAGTTCGGCGGTTTCCTGTTCATCGCCCAAACGTTCACCGTAGGGAGGATTACAGATTAACAGCCCCGGTTTCCAGCTTTCAGCCGGTTGCGCGTCTTCAATATCACGGCGTTCAACATGAATTTTATTTTGTAGTCCGGCATTGGCTATATGTGTTAGCGCCGCGTTGACGGTGTGACGATTTTGATCGAAACCGACGATAATAGGGAGCTTTTCAAGTCCTGCTTTTCTGCGTTGCAGCGCTTCAATACGTAATTTTTTCCAGCACTCGGCATCGTGCTTTTTCCAGCCGATAAAGCCAAAATAATCGCGTAACAGACCGGGAGCGTAATCTGCGGCGATCATTGCACCTTCCAATAGCAGCGTTCCTGAACCGCACATCGGATCGATTAACGCCCCGCCTTGCCCGGCGATTTGGGACCAACCGCAACGTAACAGCATGGCAGCAGCCAGATTTTCTTTCATCGGCGCTTTAATATTTACATCCCGATAACCCCGACGATGCAGACTTTCGCCGGAAAGATCCAAGCTAAGCTGGGCGATTTCGCCATTCAAATAAACATTGATGCGGATATTAGGTTGTTCGGTGTTGATGCTGGGTCGTTTTTGAAACTTTTCCCGCATCTGATCGACGATTGCATCTTTCACTTTTAAGGCGCCAAAGTGGGTGTTGTTGATTGCCTCTGAGTTTTTTGCGCTGAATGAGACGGCAAAACTATCTTCAGGATCAATATGTTCAAACCAGTTGATTTTTTGTACGCCGTTATAAAGATCTTCCTGGGTTTTTACTTCAAAAGAGCTTAATACCAGTAAAATCCGGTTTGCTGTTCTGGACCATAAGCAAGCTCGATAGGCGGTTTCCAAATCACCCTGAAAACTGACACCTGCCATTGTGGCTTTGATGTTGTTGATGCCGAGCGCTTGAAGTTCTTCGGTAAGAATGGTTTCCATCGCCTTGGGCGTGGTGGCAAACAATTGGTAAATAGCGGTCATAGTTAAAAACTCAAGGATTAAGGCAAAGTGTGTATGCCGTGAGCTTGGAGTTCTTCAGTTAGGATGATTTCTATTGCTTTTGGCAGGAAGATGTAAGCGCAAGGTACATTTTGAACCCTGCGCCTTTAGACTATTGAATTTTGATTAATTCAACATCAAATATGAGTGCTGAGTTTGGGGCGATTGGACCTGCGCCTCGCTCGCCATAAGCGAGTTCTGAGGGAATATAAAAACGGTATTTAGCGCCTTCTTTCATTAACTGCACACCTTCAGTCCAGCCTGGAATAACGCCATTTAACGGGAATGAAGTCGGTTCACCGCGACTGTAAGAGCTATCAAACTCTTTACCATCAATAGTTGTGCCTTTGTAATGCACGGTTACATTATCGGTTGCTTTAGGTGAAGTCGTGCCTGTACCTGGCGTTAAAATTTCGTATTGCAAGCCAGTAGAAGTGCTTACAATATTGGCTTTTTTAGCATTTTCTGCCAGGAAAGCCACACCTGCGGCTTTATTTTCTTCAGGTGAGGTGGCATTGGCTATTGAAAACATTGTAATTCCTATAAGTATAACGGTGACAATTGAAATAACTTGAGTTTGAATTTTTCTCATGATTTCGCCTTTTTATTAGTGTAAAAAAGTGGATAGTTTAACAAATACAATTTTTATTTTTTAATTCATTTTGCAAGTATCCAACTGGCTTTGAAATAGTCTGGCCCGATAAGCAACTTTATCCGCTACACGATTTAACCATACTTTTTGTAAATAGCTATCCTGATTAGCAAGATGTTTCAGCCAGCGACAAAAAGTCCGTCATTCCGGCAGGGAAGCCGGAATCCAGACACAGGGATGTGAAAGCTCGTAGACATCCGGCGCTTCGAATCGACGTACGAGATCCTGTAAAGTTACCGTCCATGGCACTGGATACCGGCTTCCCTGCCGGTATGACGGTG
>JAYTJI010000498.1:0-3489 GCA_043731245.1 Methylococcaceae bacterium
AAAGTTCCTTGGCAAAAGGCTGTAGTAGCTCCGTCTTCAGCTATTTTCGAAGTCAACAAACAAGTGGACATTAAGCCACTGAAGACCATAATAGTTACGCTAAAGATATGTATGATAGTAAGAATGACGTTCATGGAAGCGTTTAAATTTTATGCAATATCAAAAATGCGAAAGGTCAAGACGACATACAGGCGCTGTACCTGCATGTCTTGAGCTTCATGCCTTGCGTCTTTTCTGTATTTATGTCAAAGGTTGAAAGATTTTCTCGATATTGCTAACCAGTTTTTTATTCATCGCGAACATTACGACATGATCGTCTTCATTAAACACAGTGTCGTGGTGTATCGAAATGACCTGACGGTTGCGAATCAAAGCACCCATTACAATGCCTTCTGGAAAATTGATCGAGTCCACACGGCGACCAACAACCGAGTCATCACCATTATTATGATGGGCAATGGCCTCAATGGCTTCGGCAGTGCCACCGCAAAGTGAGGTTACTTGCGCCACATCGCCACGCCGTACATGTTTTAGAATACTGCCCAGTGTTTCCTGATTGGGCAGTACCACGACATCAATACCTGTACCCGGCAATAATTTCGTGTACGAAACGTGATTAAGGAGACAGATGGTCTTTCGCGCTCCCAGGCTCTTTGCCAGAGATGCGGAAATAATATTGACACCGTCGTTATCGGTAATTGCACAAAACAAATCTGCACTGTCAATGGATTCATCCAGTAGCAGTGCTTCATCAGCGCAATCGCCTAAAAGCACCACCGTATGATGAAGATCATTGGCAATTTTATTTGCGCGTTTTGGGTCTTTTTCAATGATTTTTACCTGATGGTTATCTTCTAAAGCAAGCGCCAAACGTTTGCCGACATGTCCGCCGCCAGCGATAATAATGCGCTTTAGCGGCGCTTCCAGCTTGTTCAGCTCTTTTAATACCCGCCGCACTTCCTTGCGTGGCGCTACAATGAACACTTCATCGCCAGTTTCGATGACAGCTTCTCCGTTTACGCAGAGAGGATTTCCCTGCCTGAAAATAGCCACTACGCGCGTTTTACCATCAGACAAACGCTCTTTCAGGGTTTTAATCTTTTTACCTGTTAAAACTCCGTCCGCTACTACTTTGACCGAAAACAGCCGTACCAGGCCACCTGCGAAATCGGAAATATGTAACACTCCTGGAAATTCAATTAAATTGCGGATTGATTCCATCACTATTTGTTCCGGGCTGATCACAATATCAACTGGAATACCATTCGGCCCAAATAATTTTGGATGCTTGAGGTAATCGATAGCCCGTACCCGTGCAATTGTTTTGGGACGGCTATACAGCGCATTAATGATTGTACACGCCAACATATTAGTCTCGTCGCGGTCGGTTACCGCTATCACCATGTCGGTGTTGGTTATCCCCGCCTGTTCCAAAACACTGGGGTGTGCGGCATTGCCGGTGACGGTGGCAATATCAAAACGCTCTTTTAAAGCATCAAGCAGTTCCTGTTTAAAATCAATAACAACAATGTCGTTCTCTTCGCTCGCAAATGCTTCTGCAACCGCTGAACCGGTAACGCCTGCCCCAAGAATAAGTATTTTCATAAACAATTTACCGAATTAAACAGTCATGACAGTCGTCAGAATGACGGCACGAAACTGGGCATTTTACCTGAATAATTGCCACTTAACACTTGGTATATTAATGCCGAATTTAATCGCACAGCGCTTTAGTATTCAATTTTTTGTGAGAGATGGAGTTTTAGATTCGCTGTGGCTTACAAAGGAAGAATGGGATATGAGATTAGAATCAAAAGTCTGAAAGTGTTTTTGGCGCTATAGCAGCTCTTAAGGCATTTAAAACGGCTAAGACATCAATAATTTCCTGGGCAACGGCACCGGCGACCGGCGTAAGATAACCTAATCCCGCGAATACCATACCGATTAAACTTAATGCCATGCCGCCTACTGCACTTTGTAAGGCAATTTTGCGCATACGTGCACCAATATGAAAAAGCTCATCGACTTTTAACAGCGAGCTGTCCATGATGACTGCATCCGCCGATTCTCCGGTAATATCACTGTTTTGACCAAAGGCTATGCCGATAGTTGCGGCAGTAAGCGAGGGCGCGTCGTTAATGCCATCACCGAGATAGACGGTTTTTGCCGTTTGGGTTTCTTTGCGTACCAGTTCCAGTTTTTGTTCAGGGCTTTGGCTAAAGTAAACATGCTTAATACCGACTTGTTCTGCCAGGAAACGCACTTCAGATTCCCGGTCACCAGACACCAGCATAACCCGGTCAAATAAGTGGCTAGGCCGCAAGTGATTGATAAAAGATGAGCTGTCAGTCCGCACTTCATCCCGAAATTGCAGGGTTGCCGCATAGTGTTCATTAATCAGCACAATACATTCCAGGCCACCGGTGATGGGTGGTAAATCTTCAATACCGGCAGGATGGGTTTCGACAAAGTGTTTACGGCTGGTAATTTGTACCTGTTTGCCCGTTACATTACCTGTCAGACCTTTGCCGGGTAATTCGGCGATATTGGTAACGCTCAATAAGGATACCCCTGCTTTTTCTGCCGCTTTAACAATCGCGCTGGAGAGCGGATGTTTGGAGTAGCGTTCCAGACTGGCGATTAGGGTTAATACGTCCTGCTCATTATGGTTTTTTCCTGGAAGCAATGCAGTCAACGAGGGGCGGCCATAAGTCAGCGTACCGGTTTTATCAAAAATTGCGGTACGGCAAGTGCCTATGGTTTCCAAAATAGCTGGATTTTTGATAATAATTTCGCGCCGCGCTGCCAGTGAAATAGAGCTGATAATGGTGACGGGTATGCCGATTAACAAAGGGCAGGGCGTGGCAACAACCAATACTGCGAGGAAACGAACCACATCGCCACTTATCGCCCAGGCAATGAGTGCAATGATTACGGCTAACGGTGTATATAGAGCGCCCAGTTGATCGCCTAACCGTCTGATGTTGGGGCGATATTGCTCGGAAGAGCGCATAACTTCCATGATTTTGGCATAACGGGAGTCAACAGACAGTTTGTCGGCGCGAATAGTCAACGCCGAATCACCGTTAATCGCACCGGACATGACCAGCGAACCCGAGGTTTTCGACATCATATACGGCTCGCCAGTCAAATAGGATTCATCCATGGTTCCTGAACCTTCCATCACAGTGCCATCAACCGGGCATATTTCATGAGGCAGTATCAATAAGGTATCGCCGATATTAACCTGCTCCGTAGTTATGTCGGCTATCTCATCGCCCGATTTTCTATGTGCAACTGACGGCATACGCTTGGCCAAAGCCTCAAGCACTGAAGAGGCTTTGCGTACCGCGTAATGTTCCAGTGCTGTGCCGCCGGAAAGCATTAATACCACCAGACTTCCGGCCAGATATTCATCCAGCAAAACCGCAGTGACTATGGATATGCCTGCCAGCAAATCGGCGCCAAAATCACCCCGGAATAATTTTA
>JAYTJI010000499.1:0-2467 GCA_043731245.1 Methylococcaceae bacterium
GCATGTACCACCAAACTTGGTGCTTTACCGGCTTGCCCTTCTGCTACTGCTGCGTTAGCGTGCTCTAATGCCGTATCGGCATGTTGTTCGGCAAAAACAGCAGTACTTAAACACAATAACAACCCTGCCGCTACAGATACTAATTTTTTCATGATTCTCTCCTCATTATTATTTTGGAATATTCATATTGTCGATACCACTTTTACTCGAGCCAACTAGAATCACTTACAAATAAAGTTAAGCCTCATGGTTCGACGCCTACATTTTAACCACTTTATAATTTATTTTGCAAGGTATTGATTAATCTAAAAATCGTCCTTAGGCAGTTTAGCCTGTTCTTCGAGCCTTGATAAGCTCAAGACAGGCTTTTATGAGTATTCACGAACTACCTGCCGCCGAATTCAGACCATCCAATCCAAACAAAGGAACCTCATAGCATTATTTGGGTTCCTTGCAAGAGTGAAATACAACTGTGTCGGGATATAAGCATCAAGTTTTCGATTAAATCAATGTGCCGGATCACAGGCATTTACCGTAGCGTTTATTATGCTTAACTAGGTTCTCCTCAAACAAATCTTGAAAAAACAATGCCGTGCTGTTTAACGTTATTATCAAACTTAACAGAATGGCCAGAATTGTGTTTAGCCGCGAACATCGTCAGCTTGGATGTCTTTAATCTTACGGGCAGGTATTCCACCCCAGAGCTCGTTCTTAGGGATATTGGTATCCATTTTTACAACGGATCCGGCTGTGACTACTGAGTTTTCACCAACACAAACACCCGGCATAACAACGCAGTGAACCCCAATAGTAGCGCCTTTATGAATGATGACGGGCTTGAGAATAATACGGCCACTGGTGATGGCATGGGCGACAATCGACGAATTTAACCCTAAAACCACATTGTCAGAAACTGTAATTAACCAAGGATCTACCAACGAACCGGCCACAGCGACATTTTCCCCTACTTTTGCTCCAAACAGCGATACAACTAAAGGCCTTAAGAATACGGTTGTAAAAGGAAGCAGACTGCCCCTGCCAAACTCATGAATAACCGTAATAATTTTCCAGTAAAAAAAATGCGGATGATCCATAGAGAAAGTGCCGCATTTCACAGGGTGAAATCTTAAACAAAGGCGAACTAAAAACCCTGAATAAATTCCATATAAAAGCAAAAATATCATACCGTCAATAAGCATGTGGAAGCTTTCAAACCACCTTAAAGTAAGGGGTGAAATAAATGCCGCAATACTTGAGCTAGATGCTACAACAAGCACTAAAATAATAAAACCGGATACCAAGAAATCTATAGGATGTGTTTTCATTTTGATAAAAAAGCCACTATTTTTACTTTTCGATAAACACCAGATTTTCTGGTTCGACGGTAAGTTTGACCTTATTCCCCGCAACTTCGACGAAGGTGTCTAGGTTAGTGAAATGGCCGGTCTTCAATTCCATTACTGGATCTGGGTTGGCGGCGAGATAATCCTTGAAGCCATTGATGCTGCCGCCATCACCCATGAAATTAATAATGCGGCGAAACAGTTTGGGCATAATAATTTTCTCATCGGTGACTGACGCGAGACTTGAGACCGTGAAGCCTCTGGTAGTTTTATCCATCGGCCATACGCCCTTTCCGTGTCCCTTCTGAGCCTTATTCACCGCCGAAGTCATTTTTTTCCTCAGGTCAGAAAACAGTCCGGTGTAGTAGGTCGGATAGGCAAACCCCGCCAGCGCCGATTTGTAGTTCACACACTCTTCCAGACGATCGGGGCGAAGAAAAATCTGCGCCCCATCGTCCTCTTCGGCGTCGCCAGCGAAAACAAAAGAGACCGGGCGACGGTACTTTTCAGTTTTTCGTGACAGAATGTATCCGGGTGTACCATCTTGCGCGGAAACGACTTTAGTGCCTGCCTTATCAAACTTGACCTTTTTGATACCAACAGCGTCGAGCAAAAATTGCGTTGCTTCAGTAGCCAGCTGTAGCGGTTGATGGTGGCCAAGATAGTGCGTCTCCAGCGTATCAATCGCTTCTATGCGCAATTGGGCGTGCCCCCTGGCGTTTAGACCGGCTGGTGGGCCATCGAGTAAAGCCCAGTTACCGGAATCATTTGCTTGAAACCGAATCGAGTCTCCGTCCGGCGAGTATCCGGCGACGTGAAATGTACCTTTAATGAGATGGAATGCCATGTTTTATTCTCCAATATCTGTTTTTTTAAATTATTCCCAATAGCTGGGGTAAGTAAAAAGTTCGATCGAACATTCGGTTGTATGTAACCTTTTCTGGAAAACTGTATTCAACCTACTTTCAAGTCACGCCATATACCTCCTTCCGAAGCCTTTGAAAATTAACATGCTTGAGATTACGCTCCACTAATTCCCATGCGGGCTTGTACATTTCGTTTCCTGTTTTGGTAGAGTATAGTGCGTTCCACATACCATTGCACCAATCTTATGGCTCACTAAA
>JAYTJI010000500.1:0-1586 GCA_043731245.1 Methylococcaceae bacterium
GGGACATCAATACAACAGCAATGACCACCCACAGGATTATATTTTTTATCATATCGTTCACAAACACACCCTAGGCCCGAACGGCTCTCGGTTTAAAAAACTTAGTAATTATATCAGGTGTTAGCTTTCCTGACTGTCGTTATTTATCTGGAACTCACCAAATACCTAGTAATTTCCTCATACGATGGATATAGGGACTACTAAAGGTCATTTAAACCCTTTAGCCAAAATATAAACTTCATTACTTCGTGGCCTTGATGCTTTTGGTTTTCTGATGGTTACTTTTGAAAAACACTGTTGCACTTCATGATGAAACATTTCAAAACCCTCTCCATGAAATAACTTAACCAAAAAACTTCCATCTTTTGTTAAAATTGTTTTAGCTGCATCTAATGCCAGTTCCCCCAAATAAATAGCACGCGGTTGATCCACACCTTTATTACCACTCATGTTCGGTGCCATGTCTGACATCACCAAATTAACCGGCGCATTTTCCAAAGCAGCATGAAGTTGATCCAAGACAGCTTCTTCGCGAAAATCACCTTGTATAAAATCAACGCCATCCAGTGCATCCATGGGCAAAATATCCAGCGCAATCAATTTATTTTTTTTGCCCATCAGTTGGCGGGCATACTGCGACCATCCGCCTGGAGCCGCACCCAAGTCAACAATATTCATGCCTGGCTTAATAAGCTGATCTTTATCCTGAATTTCCTTCAATTTAAAAACTGCTCGTGAACGGTAGCCTTGTGCTTGAGCCATTTTGACATACTCGTCCTCAAAATGTTCCTGCATCCATCGGCTGCTACTTTTACTTCGACCCATAATCTGTTGTATAGTGTAGTGTGATTTTTTGATTTAGGAATAATGAGTGAACTCTGCAGATAAGAAAAAACTTCGAGCTGAGGCTCATCTTTTAAACCCCGTGGTTATGATTGGGCAATCAGGGCTTAGCGCCGCTGTACTAGCGGAGATTGAACAAACCCTTAACACCCACGAATTGATTAAAATAAAAATACGTGCAGAACGCGATGAACGCAAGCTGATTAGTGAAAAAATCTGTACTGATACAGGCGCGGAGCTGATTCAGAGCATTGGTCAAATCGCCGTTATTTATCGATTGAACCCAAACAAATAAACGGAAAACCAAGGCGAAAGAAAAATGCAAATCTTCCGCCTTGTACCTTTATTAACCTTGCGCCTTTTGCCCCTCAAATATATTTAATCGAAATAATTTCATAATCAACATTACCACCGGGCGCTTTGACGGTAACAACATCTTCCGCCTCTTTGCCAATTAACGCACGGGCAATGGGCGAACCTATCGAAATGCGACCTTCCTTGATACTGGCTTCATCTTCACCAACAATCTGATACGTTACCCTTTTCTCAGACTCGACATCCTCTATCTCTACCGTTGCACCAAACACCACTTTGCCATTAGCATCCACCTTGGTAATATCAATAATTTGCGCATTAGAAAGCTTACCTTCAATTTCAGCAATTCGCCCTTCGGCAAAGCTTTGTTGCTCCTTCGCCGCATGATATTCAGCATTTTCTTTTAAATCACCGTGCGCACGCGCAGT
>JAYTJI010000501.1:0-4745 GCA_043731245.1 Methylococcaceae bacterium
GACAAGGCTTCATCCAAAGGGATGTAGGAATGCCCATAGCGATAAATGCCTTTTTTATCGCCAATGGCTTTAGCAAACGCCTGACCTAAAGTAATGCCAATATCTTCGACAGTGTGATGGGCGTCGATATGCAAATCGCCTTTGGCATTAATGTCCATATCGATCAGCCCATGCCGGGCGATTTGATCCAGCATGTGATCAAGAAAGGGTACACCTGTTACGAATGAGGATATACCCGTTCCATCCAGATTGATTTTAATCTTAATTTGAGTTTCGAGCGTATTACGCTCTACTTCGGCGATTCTTTGTGTCATTTTTTTAGATATAGTTGAATGGATAGCGTTTTTCTGACCGTGATTTTAAGTCAGCCAAGTAATTTATCGTAGTCGGCATGACTACCAATCCAGAACCACTGAACCCCTTGGTCAACTGGAACGCCAAGGGCGCGATAGCCAGAGCTGACGCGAACACTCCGAAATGCACCATTCTTAACCGGTTTGAATTTCAGCGATGGGTGCGCTGTATTTTGCTTAAGCAGTTCATAGTTATCACGCGCAAGTTTTTGAATGTTAGCTGGTAAAGCATCATAGTATTGCCAGAACTTTGAGGACGTGAAATGCTTCAAAGTTGACGTGCCTTACCATTATGGTACTCGGCTAAAGCTTCGGTAGCCAGCGCATCTAGTTTACCCGCATCCGCATCTGCTTCAATTTGTGCATCCCATGCGGCCTCATCGAACTGGACAAACCAGCGACGAAATTCAGCCAAATCTGGGGCGGGTAACTGTTGGATGGCTTGTTCAATGGCTTGAATGTTAGTTGTCATGAATTACTCCAAAATAGTCTTGAATCAGTTAAAAAGATATGTAGGTTAGGTTTAGATAGCCATAACCCAACACATCGAAGCTCAAAATGGTGTAGCAAAATGGTTCAAAGCGAACTTGCGCGACCAGCGAGAAATTCATCATCAGCTCGCTTGCCGGAGGCATCCAGCCGACCTGACAAAATATCGGCCTCGATTTTTTTATCCCATTGATCAGATGCAAACTCTTCAAATTATTCTGAAAGCTGCAAAAGTTCATTGTCAGACAGTTGTGAAACAGCCATTCCAAACTCTTAAACGTTATTCATAAACTTACTGCTGTGGAAAAAACCGTAGGGCGGTTTCGCACTAGCAAGCCGCCAATGCCAACAATGAGCACTATGTCACCATAAAATAGAAACGCAAAAAACTCGCTTGGGAAATTTATACCAAGTTTAAGTGTATTCGCTCCGTTTATTACGGGTTACGGGTCACAAGGTAGCGATTCGGGCGATTTTTTCTTGGTTATAAACAATTTTGTTGTCTTTAACAATGATAGCCCCTTGTTTGCTTAGGCCATCGAATACCAATTCAGGATTAACATCATCGGCTTTAAACTTGCTTCTAATATTATTAAGTAAGGTTTCCTTTTTAACAGGCCGATTTTTATCGTGATTAAGTAAATGCTGGCAATATTGTTGTAAACAATGCTGCGTTTGTGAGGCATTGCTTGCTTTTAATATAGCGGACGGCTGAATGCTTTCTTTTTTAATACCGATTCTTAGCGCACTACGTCCTTGATCTTTTAGCAAATTAACAACATGCTCCAAGTCGTTGTCATTTGAAACAATGTCAAAATGTGTTTCTTTTGGCAACTCGTTCATTAATGCGCCCGCCCAAAAAGCAATACCAAAATCAGCTGAATTTTTGCCAACATTTGGCATCTTGGCGATTCTTAACGTTTTGTCATTAACAGTAGCAGTTAAAGGCTCAATCCAATCAATTGGTATTTTAGCGCCACTTTGGGCATAACAAACAATAACATGTGCATATTGCCTCAAATTTTCCATGAGCTGATTAAGTTGGCTAGGACAATTTTCCAAATCAATTAACAAAACCCGATTAATCTGTTTTTCTGTCGTGTTGTCCATACCAATATCCCATTTAGTGTAGGCGAGAAACCACCCACACTCAATTACCGATAAAACTTACCGTTTAACTATAGACCTAACTCTTAGCCGCTCTCTTCCGCTCATTTTCAGTCAACAGCTTTTTGCGCAAGCGTATGGACTTAGGCGTAACCTCAACCAGTTCATCTTCAGCGATAAATTCCAGTGCTTGCTCTAAGGTCATTTTCTGAATCCTTGCCAGCACCAAGCTTTCATCAGTACCTGACGCACGAACGTTAGTTAATTGTTTCGGTTTGCAGGGGTTTACGCATAAATCATTACTGCGGGAATGTAAGCCTACTAACATGCCTTCGTAGATCTCGTCGCCATTGACCAATAGCAATTCACCGCGTTCCTGTAACGGGTGTAATGAGTAAGTTACGGCTTTACCGGCAACCATTGAAATCATTACACCGCGTTGACGGTTGCCTACTTCACCCGCTTTCATCGGGCCGTAATGGTCAAATACATGATAGAGCAGACCGGAACCTGAGGTGGCTGTCATAAACTCGGTTTGAAAGCCAATCAAACCTCGGGAAGGCATCATATACTCCAAACGAATACGGCCTTTGCCATCCGGTACCATATTGGTCAGGTCGCCTTTACGCTCGCCCAGTTTTTCCATGATGGTACCCTGGTGCTCTTCTTCCACTTCAATGGTGACCATTTCAAAGGGTTCGCACTTTTTACCATCAATTTCTTTAATGATAACTTCAGGGCGCGATACGCCCATTTCAAAACCTTCACGGCGCATGTTCTCGATCAGAACGGACAAATGCAATTCACCACGGCCTGATACTTTAAATTTGTCAGGGTCTGCGGTATCTTCAACTTTTAAGGCAACGTTATGTTGCAATTCCTTATCGAGCCGGTCGCGTATTTGCCGGGTAGTGACAAATTTACCTTCTTTACCGGCAAAAGGTGAGTTATTGACCTGAAATGTCATGGTTACGGTAGGTTCGTCAACCGTTAACGGAGTCATGGCCTCTATAGCATCGGGATGACAGAGGGTGTCGGATATTTCTAACTTTTCAATACCGGCAAAGGCAATAATGTCTCCGGCACGGGCATCAGTCACTTCAACACGTTCCAGGCCATGAAAGCCATAAATTTGCAACATGCGGCCCTTGCGCTCGACACCTTCCCGATTGACTATAACCAATGGTTGGTTGGGTTTGATGCTACCGCGCTGAATCCGCCCGATACCAATAACGCCGACATAAGTGTTGTAATCCAGACTGGAAACCTGCATTTGGAAAGGGCCGTCCATATCCACAGGTGGCGGACTGACTTTTGCGACTATGGTTTCAAATAACGGGGTCATATCGCCTTCGGTTATGGTATGTTCCAAACCTGCATAGCCATTAATAGCCGAGGCATAAACGATAGGAAAATCCAGCTGTTCATCGGTTGCACCCAAACGATCAAATAAATCGAAGGTTTGATCGACAACCCAGTCAGGACGAGCGCCCGGACGGTCAATTTTATTGATGACAACAATCGGTTTTAAACCTAAAGCAAAAGCTTTTTGGGTTACAAAGCGGGTTTGCGGCATCGGGCCATCAACCGCATCCACCAGAAGCAATACGGAATCAACCATTGACAATACCCGCTCCACTTCGCCACCAAAGTCAGCATGGCCTGGAGTATCAACGATATTGATATGATAGCCGTTCCAATCCAGCGCAGTGTTTTTTGCCAGAATGGTAATGCCGCGTTCTTTTTCAATATCGTTGGAATCCATCATCCGCTCAGTCACTTTAGTATGAGCGGCAAACGTGCCGGACTGTTGTAATAGCTTATCAACCAGGGTCGTCTTACCGTGGTCAACGTGGGCAATAATGGCGATGTTTCTTAATTTTTCGATCACTTTGTGTACTCTAAGGGTTTATAAAATAGGTGTAAGGTGCGTTTATGCGCCTTTTTTAGCATGATGGGGTATGGCTCAGGCTACTTGACTGGCATTATGTAGATTGGATTAGTGCTTCGGCTCCGCCTAGGACTAATCTGATCTGTATTGATATTCGATAGCGTGGATGTTCAAAGTGTAGGCCTTTTGGCAAAACCAAACAGGACGTAGATTAACTCTGCACCCAAGGCAACCCATTGAAGCGCCAGCCGCCAAGATTACCGCGATGATTATGCTGATCCAAAGAGCCTTCAAAACCGTCTACAATGTTAATAAGCCGCTGATAACCGGCTTCTTCAAGTGCTTTTGCAGCATCCAGCGAACGCTGTCCGCTTCGGCATAACAATAAAATGGGTGCGCTTTTATCAGGCACAATCTTTTCGACATCAGCCACAAACGTTGCGTTAACCTGCCAGTCAGGCGCTTCTTTCCAGGCAATATGAATGGCGTCCACGGGATGGCCGACAAAAGCATGTTCAATTTTTGTCCGTACATCCACCAATACGGCGGCAGTATTTTGTTGGAACAAATCCCACGCCTGTTGTGGATTTAGATTTTCTATCATTGTGTTAACCTATTATTTGCGTTTCTGACCGATAAACTGAGCCTCATTTCTTAACCCTTGTGGCTGTTTGCCTATCAAAGCGTTTTCTCGGTAAAAAACAACTCTCAAGGGCGAAAACATGGCCAACAGCTCGTTTTCAGCCAACAGATAATCGAGGTTATTGGGCCGTTTTGGGCTCACTTTTTCTCGCGTAAAAGTCTGATAAAAAAGCAATCCATCCGGTTTAAGTGCACCTATTATCGCATCACTTAGAGTACGGTCAAGAAATCGACTCACAACGATGACATCAAAACAGCATTCG
>JAYTJI010000502.1:0-3516 GCA_043731245.1 Methylococcaceae bacterium
TTCAAGTTGAGCACATTTCACGAAATCAGATCATCCTTGGGTAACAGATGATCGACCACAAAATATAGATGTTACGAGAGTGAAGTGGATACCCCCCTTGGATTATTGGGTATGAGAGAAAGAATTAACAGCCTGGGCGGTGAACTGACTATCCAAACCCGGCCGCAACAGGGGATGAGCGTTACTGCGAGTATCCCGCTACTATGAAAGATCGCATAAAAGTTATACTCGTGGATGATCATGCGGTCGTGCGTGCCGGTTTTAGAATGTTGTTGGCGACTGAAGACACTATTGAAGTGGTAGCGGAAGCGGAGCGGGGCGGGGCGAGCAAGCCTGTCAGCTGTATCTGGCAAAGCAGCCGGATGTGATGGTGATGGATTTATCCATGCCCGGCATCGGTGGCTTGGAAACCATACGGCGGGTTTACAATCGTGACAGTTCTGCCAAAATCCTGGTTTTTAGCGTTCATGATGAACGGGTTTATGTGGATAGGGCCATGAATGCAGGCGCAAAAGGCTATATTACCAAACACGCACATCCTGGGATTTTGATTACAGCGATACAGAAAATAGCCGAAGGTGAAATTTATATAGAACAAGGCTTGATCAGACATGAAGGTGCGCTTTCAAGGGAGAGCCCGGAAACCGACGAGACTGATTATAAAAGTATTATTGCCTCATTATCCGCTAGAGAATTCGACGTATTTTTACTACTGGCAAAAGGTTTGACGGCGCATAAAATCGCCGATGAGCTTTGTCTTGGCTATAAAACAGTCGCAAACTACGGCACGCAAATCAGAAGTAAGCTTAAGGTGTCATCAGTGGCTGAATTGGCACACATCGCGATTGGATTGGGTGTGATGAAAAATTAGGGTAACTGGACGCAAGAAGGTTAACCTTTGTAGGAAAGTCTCCCGACATGTTGTATGGGCTTTCGTAACTTCTCATTCGTTGCCAGTTTCTACCCAGGCATCAAGAATCTGGTATTAGTCTACAAGCAAACGTAGAATTGACAGCTAAATATAGCTGCATGGCAGGCAGTAAACGGCCAGGAAGAGACAGCCACAAGTTTACAGTAAATGGCTGTTTAAATACCCTTATCGGACACACAGGAGTGCATTTCAAAAATGATTTTAAGTGTACAACCTTTACTAGAAAGTTGTATTTGTGTAGTAAGCCTAGGAGGCTGTCCGAGAACTCGGTTTAATTAACCCGGAATAGGAACTTAAAAAAACAACACCAATGCCTAAACTAATCTTGCTGATGCTCGTTCGAAATTCTTCGCCAAATATAAAAGACCATTAGGAGAATTGGTACTATAAAGAACACTATTATGATATCCCAAATACCTTTCCCTTGTATTAGATGAGCAAAAAACCCATTGGGAATAATGGAGACCAGGAAACCATAAGCTACCAGAAACAACATATAAGAACCAGCTAACCACGCCTTGTATTCGATGATTAATCGAATCGCGAGACTCATGATTAACAATCCTACAAGCAGGTGGGGCACTCTGAACGAATCAGTCTTGCTGCCTGGATTAACCGCCATGATTCCCAATCCGTCGTATTGATAAAGATAGGCGAAAATCACAGCCGCTAGCCCAAGAAGGAGGGTTAAAAGATTGATTGGCTGCAGGAGCCTTCGAAAAAATGTTTTCATAATACCGCTCAAACAGCCATGCTTCTTTATGGGTATGGAAATGTCAGGCCAACTGGCGAATTATACCAGTCAGCCATAATATCAAATTGCCCTGTTCTAATGATTATTTTTGGATTAGAACCTGACCACCCGTTAAGGTACCACTTACTTTATATCCATTGGAAAGACTGATGGATATGGTGTCTTGTCCCTGCCCCTTTTTACTGTTATCGACGGCAACGGCACGAAATGTCCCAGTGCTGTTATCGCTGGCCAGATAGGTGCCATCCACTACCACGAGATTATTGAGTATTGCTGCTCTGCTAATCTGACCCTGCTCGATATCGAAACCGCTGGCATGGTCGAAGAGATGGAAGTTGGTTCCAACCAGGGATGGGTTACCTTGATTATCAATGGCTCCTACCGCGTTGAAATCGATATCGACATGGTCACCGGTAGACATTGAAATGAAGCCATGCCCACCTACATGTTGACCTTTAACTAAAGGGGTTGCATTAGCAAGGGAAAAATCAATTAACGCTTTTGCTGCACTACCAATATCCGTATTTAATGCAGAATTAGTGTAGTTAGCAGGGAAGTTACCTGCGGCCGCATTGATATCTTGTACGAAAGCTATCTGACGGATTTGTTCAATTTCAGAGTTGGTGCTACCAAGTTGAGTCAACACTTGAACGATAGATGAAGGCAATCCATTGTTGAGAACGTTAGCTTCAAAGCTGAATACATCGTTCGGAGTAACAGTAATGGATGGGAACCCCACTCCCGTCAGAGCGCTCTTCACATTAGCCTGTAACGCAGCCTGAGCATCCAACAAAGCACTTAACTGAACTGCGTATTGACTCGCCGCATTCATCTGCTTGTTTTCCCAAGATGTGTTGCCTGCTTCAAACGCACCTTGAGCCCGATTGATGGAAGTAATCATTGCTCTGGCCAAACCGATGGCTTGTGTCTGATTGCTGATAAATGCGTTTACGCTATCGACTTCGTTTTGGGTAATCCCTGGCCCAACTGACAAACCAGTAAACGGTGGTGTAACAGGGACGGCAATCTGCGTGAAATTGGGATCGGCTGGGTCAAGCGCTAATTCATTGAGTTCCCCAGATAGTGCCCAAGTGGCACCACTACCGACACCTAACGCAACCGCACATACTTTAGTTACACTTGGATCAGGTATGGCAAGACAGAGAGCTGCGGCTGTCGCCAAATAGCCGGCATCGGTATTGAGTCTGGCAGAAGCTTTCGCGAAGGAATTTTTTTGATCTTGAGTAAATCGTTTCTTCTGATTAACATCCACAGTAATGGAAGCAGACTCATCACCTTCGTAGCCTGAAATAAAACCGGAAAGAGATTCGTTGTCCGCAGCAGCCGTATAACTGAAGGCTCTAGGTTGAGAATACTCGCTGATAGTAAATGAGAAACCGGAAGAGCTTTGTACGGTCAGCGGTTCCCCTTCGCCATTTTCGTTAGGGTCGGTTGTAGACAAAGTGGCTTCGATATTTATCGTGTCACCTTTGTGAATAACTGGAGTACTTATTGACCCAGAACCTCCAATTGTTGTAGATACTGGGGTTGCTTGGACTTCGTAAGGAGCAAAGGCTACAATAATTGCGGAAGCTATCGCAGAAAGCGAGACACGCAAAGATGACTTAAATGTTTTATTTTTTTTCATATGATTGCCGATTGAAATATTTTTAGATAGCTATACAAATTTCGTATAACCCCCTTCTCTTTATAGGCTACTAATTAGTGCCTGAAAAGGGAGTCGCTATTTTTGCGAAAGATTGTTTTGGGCATCCCAGCCCAAGCAATCGGCAAAAACTTAACGCGACTAATCAATGCCTTCGGCGCCCCA